>URTO01000079.1 GCA_900550745.1 uncultured Desulfovibrio sp.
ATACAGCCAAAAATTTAAGGCTGTACCATAGAAAACGGTTGATGCTTTCTTTCCTGAAATTCTAAAGAAGTAACCAATAAAATCACCCAATCATGGAGTCTACCGGCGGAAAGCTAAAAAAGTATATAATTTAAGTGTATTACTGATAAAAACAATTGTATGCCATGACAGGCCAAATGTAAAAGACAACCACCGGAGCATGGCAGGACATACAAAAAGCCTTCCCTGTGATGGGGAAGGCTTTTTGTCATTGCCAACAGAGGCGGACGTCTTCCTTATAGGTATCCAAAATGTCGATGACCGGGTCGGGGGTCAGGTAGCGGATGCTTTCGCCAAGGAGCCATTTGGCGCGGAGCAGCGAGGCGCTGATGTCCAGATGCGGCAGCGGAAGGTAGAGGCAGGAGGTTTCGTCCGTGATCGCCGCCGAGAGGAGGTTGTTTTCATCGGGCTCGGTGATGACGGCCTTGGGCCAGTAACGGGCTATCGTCGCCCGGAACGCCTCCTCGTCCGCCCGGCAGCGGGGCACCACGACAAAGTTGGTGATGTTGGGAAGCTCCAACCCCCTGTGCCATGTGTCCAGGTGCATGAAATCCTCGCCCCCAAGGATGAACATGGGGCTTTCAGAGGCATGCCGCTTCCGCCATTCCGTGATCAGGTTCCATGTATAGGAAGGGTGGGGAAGTTCGCCCTCAAGCGTGCTGACCTGAAGCCGTGCATCGGATGGGGAGGCGTTTGGGGGCGTTTCCAGCGCGCCCTGCAGCAGCGAGACACGCATCTCGAACGGAAGCAGGCCGGAATCGGGCTTGTGCGGCGGGACGGCGCAGGGCATGAGATCCACATGCTTGAGTTTCAGCGCTTCGGCCACGGCGGTAGCCAGCCGGAGGTGTCCGATGTGTACGGGGTTGAATGTCCCGCCCAGGATGCCGATGGTTTCCGGAGTCATGCTATTCCCTGATCTGCCCAGTCCCAAGGGCTACGAATTTGGTTGTGGTGAGTTCGCGCACGCCCATAGCGCCGTAGGAATGCAGCTTGGAGGTGCAGATCCCGATTTCGGCGCCAAGGCCGAGCTGCCCGCCGTCGTTGAAACGGGTGGATGCGTTGACGGCGGTGAGGGAGGCGTCGGCCTCGCGCAGGAAGCGCATGGCATTGGCGTGGTTGTTGGTGCAAATGACTTCGGTATGGTTCGAGCCGTAACTGGCGATGTGATCCAGCGCGTCATCCAGCGAATCCACGACGCGGACCGCAAGGATCAGGTCATGGAACTCCTGCCCGAAGTCGCCGGGCTGCGCGGGGACGGCCTTGGCCCCGGACAGCAGGGGCAGGGCGCGGGCGTCGGCCCGGAACTCCACGCCGTCGCCGCCGAGTTTCGCGGCAAGCATCGGCAGGAACGCGGCGGCCTCTTTCTCATGCACCAGCAGGCATTCAAGCGCGTTGCAGACGCCGGGGCGCTGGACTTTGCCGTTGTGGGCGAGCCGCAGGGCCATGCCGAGATCCGCCCCTTCATCTATATAAAGGTGGCACACGCCCATGTAGTGCTTGAGCACGGGCATGGTGGCGGCTTCGCAGACGGCGCGCACCAGCGATTCCCCGCCCCGCGGGATCATGACGTCCACATATTTGTCAAGTTTGCAGAGCGCGGCGACGGCGGCGCGATCCGTGGTTTCCACGACCTGCGCCGCATCTTCGGGCAGCCCGGCGCTGCGCAGCGCTTCATGGAGGAGCCCCGCCAGCGCGAGGTTGGAGTGGATGGCCTCCGAGCCGCCGCGCAGGATCACGGCGTCCCCGGCTTTCAGGCACAGGATGGCGGCGTCGATGGTGACGTTGGGGCGCGACTCGAAAATCATGGCGATGACCCCAAGCGGGATGCGCATCTTGCCGATCATAAGCCCGTTGGGGCGCTGCCACTGCTGCTCGATGACGCCGACTTCATCAGCCATCTCTGCGATATGCAGGCAGGCATCGGCCATATCCGCCATGATGCGCGGCGTGAGGGTGAGGCGGTCGAGGCGCGGCGCGTCCATGTTTGCGGCTTTGGCGGCGTCCACGTCGAGGGCGTTGGCCTTGAGGATGTCAGGCTGGCGTTCGATGAGCAGTGCGGCGAGCGTGCGCAGGGCCTGCGTCTTGGCTGCGGGCGCGGCGGCCGCGAGCACGCGGGCGGCCTTCTTGGCGCGCTGCCCCATCCGTTCCATCTGAAGTTCGATCGAGACTGTCATGGCGTTTCCTTTTTCGTGGCGCGGGAGGGTCGAACCGTTCCCTGTAGCCCGTATGTATACGGTTCCACGCCGTTTCCCGCAACCCCGGCCGGGACATTTCTTTTGACATTCCTGTCGATCCAACCTATGTTTTGCTGTCTTTGGTCTTGCTCCGGCAAGCCCGTTTCTGCGTGCATCGGACTTCGTCCGACATAAAAAAGAGTGTGGAAGAGTCAAGGAGTACAGACATCATGGCAGATCCTCTCCGTCCGTCCGGGCCTCAGATCCCCGGCAGTCTGATGGGCGAAATCCAGTCCGAAGTGGCCGTCGAAGCCACGCCGCTGTTGAGCTTCGTGCTTCGGAACAGCCGCATCATCGTGGCCTGCATCGTTTTGCTGGTGCTCGTCATCGTCGGCGTCGGAGGCTGGCAGTGGCATCAGGGCCGTGTGGAGCGCGAGGCGCATCTTGAGCTTGGCCGCATCCTCGTCAGCACGCAGGGCCCGGATCGCATCGCCGCGCTGGAAACATTCCTGCCCACCGCCCCCAGCGACATGAAGCCCGGCGTCCAGCTTGAAATCGCCACCGCCGCCCTTGGCCTTGAACAATACGGGAAGGCCGCCGACGCCTATGCCGCCGTCGCCGCCGCCGATCCCAAGGGCCCCATCGGGATGATGGCCGCCATCAATCAGGCCGACCTCCTCCAGCGCCAAGGCAAGTACGCCGAAGCGCTCGCCGTTTTCGACTCTCTGGAAAAGGGGGCCCCCGAAAGCCTGCGCCCCGCCATCCTGGAAGGGCAGGCCATGTCCGCGGAACTCGCGGGCAAGCTCGACCGCGCACTCGCCGCCTATGAAAGCATCGCCGCCTATGAAAGCATCGCCGCCTCTCTGGGGGATGCCGCAAACAACGGCTACTTTCAGGCCAAGATCGCCGAACTGAAGGCGCGCATGGCCTCCTAACGCCTATCAAGGGGAACGGCCTCCGTCGTAAACCCTGTCGGTTTCCGGTTTTCCGGAAAGAAAACGGGCTGTTGCCGCAAGGCCTCAGCCCGTTTGCGCAGGGGCCGTTTCTTTCGGAAAACCGTGCGGCCCGGATCCGTTCCCGCCGCGCTTCAAACACGAGGGAAGGTTTTCATGAGTCATCCGTTACTGGCTGCTGAAGCGGGCGTGAGACATCTGCTTCTTGGCAACGAGGCCATCGTCCGGGGGGCGTTGGAAGCAGGGATCAATGTGGTAACCTGCTATCCGGGCACCCCTTCATCCGAGATCCCGGACACGTTCCACGCTCTCGCCTCGTGCGGCAGATACCGCATGGAGTATTCCGTCAATGAGAAGGTGGCTGTGGAAGTGGGTGCCGGCGCGGCCCTTGCCGGGGCTATGAGCATGACCACGATGAAGCACGTGGGCGTCAACGTGGCCGCCGATCCGCTGTTCACCGCGGCGTATGTGGGGCTTCCCGGCGGTTTCATGCTGGTGAGCGCCGACGATCCGCTGTGCCATTCCAGCCAGGATGAACAGGATAACCGCACCTACGCCCGGTTCATGGGGATGCCCTGCTTCGAGCCCGCCACGGCGCAGGAAGCCAAGGACATGGCCCGCGAAGCCCTGCTGCTGGCCCGTGAGCTCCAGCAGCCGGTCATGTTGCGCACGACCACCCGCGTCAACCACCTGCGCGGCCCGGTTACGTTCGGCGCGCTCGGCGAACCGGCCCCTATCGTGCCTTTCGAGCGCAACCCCATGCGTTTCGTGCCCGTGCCCGCCGTGGCGCAGAGCCGCCATAAGGTTCTTGTCGAGCACCTTGAGAACGCCCGCGCCAAGGCCGAAGCCTCCCCGTGGAACAAGGTTTCCGGCGAAGGGCGCATCGGCGTCGTCGCCAGCGGCATCAGCCGGGCCTACCTTGCCGATGCGCTCGCCGAGAACGGCTGGGAAAAGGAGGTCAAGGTACTCGAACTCGGGTTCACGTGGCCCCTGCCGGAAAACCTGCTGGCGGACTTCATGTCCGGCTGCGATACGGTGCTGGTGCTCGAAGAGCTCCAGCCGCTGGTTGAGCAGGATCTCCGCGCGCTCGCCCAAGAACGCGGGATCGACGTTTCCATCGTGGGCAAAGGCCCGGATCTGACGATTTTCGGCGAATACTCCACGGGCGCCGTGGCCCGCGCGCTGGCCGCCGTGCTCGGCAAGGAGTCCGTGTCCGTCAGCGGTTCCGCCATCGACGTGTCCCGTCTGCCCGGCCGTCCTCCGAACCTCTGTGCCGGGTGCTCGCACCGCGCCATGTATTACGCCGTCCGCAAAGTCTTTGGCGACGAAGCCGTCTACTCCAGCGACATCGGCTGTTATACCCTCGGCATGGTTCCGCCCCTGCGCGCCGCGGACTTCCTGTTCTGCATGGGCTCTTCCGTATCCGCAGGCAGCGGGTTCGCCATGGTTTCCGATCGCCCCGTGGTCGGCTTCATCGGCGATTCCACGTTCTTCCATTCCGGCATGACCGGCCTTGCCAACGCTGTGTTCAACAAGCACGACGTGCTGCTGGTGATCCTCGACAACGGCACGACCGCCATGACCGGCCATCAGCCCAATCCCGGCGTGTGCACCGCCGTCCTCGGCGAAGGCTGCAACCATCTGGACATCGAGAGCGTTGTCCGCGGCATCGGCGTTACGGACGTCGCCAAGGTCAAGCCCTTCAACATGCGCAGCACGCTGAAGACGATTGAGGAAATGAAGGCCCGCTCTGGGGTTCGCGTCATCATCGCGGAAGAGCCCTGTATGCTGTTCGCCCGCCGCACGCTGAAGCAGAACCGCCCGCAGGTGGCTGAGGTCGTCACGCAGGGCGAGGAAGCCTTGAAGTGCCTGGCCGAGCTTGCTTGCCCCGCGTTCCGTCGCGGCGGCACCGCCGAAGCCCCGGTCGTCAGCGTGGATGAGTCGCAGTGTTCCGGCTGCATGGTGTGTCTCCAGGTAACGCCCGCTATCCGGGCCCGCAAGCGGAGCTGAAGATGAGCAATCGTATTCGTATTTATATGACGGGTGTGGGTGGTCAGGGAACGCTTACCGCCACCACGCTGCTGGCCCGCGTTGCCGTGGCGCAGGGCGTCGAGGTGGTCGCCGGCGAAATCCACGGTATGGCGCAGCGCGGCGGCGTTGTGGAATCCACCATTCTGCTCGGCGGCTGGAAAAGCCCCAAGCTCGGATTTGGGGAAGCCGACATCGTGCTTGGCTTTGAGCCGTTGGAAACGCTGCGCGGCCTGCGTTACCTGAAGCAGGGGGGCGTGGTGTTTTCCAGCACGGACGCCATCCCGCCGTTGTCCGTTTCCGCCGGGCGGGAAGCCGCTCCGGGGCTGGACGCCGTGGAGCGGGCCGTGCGTGATCACGCTTCTTCCGCGTGGTTCCTCCCCTGCCGCAGCATGGGCATCGAGCTCGGTTCCGCCCAGTGCGGCAACAACATTCTGCTCGGCGCGCTGTGCGCTTCCGGCCTCCTGCCCTTCGGGTTTGAAGCGTTGGAAGAAGGCATCCGCACTTTCATGCCCGCCAAGCTGGTTGACGTAAACATCAAGGCCGCCGGGCGCGGGCGCGAAATCCTCGCCTCGTCGCGGCTGTTCTAGCCGTTTGCCGGAAAGGGCGGCGCGCTTCCGGCACAAGGGAGGGCGCGCCCCCTTGCCCTTTCCGAGGCAGGCCGTAAGCGTGGACAGGCCCCGGCTCCTCCGAATGCTTTTTTATGGATGAAGGGGCAGGCCGTCCCGTTTTTCCTTCACATTCATGCACCCTCACACTTGGGGCTTGAAACGTGCCTTTCAGTCCCTTTTTTGATTCTTATGTCCGAACAGCCGACAGCCGATTTGCTGGATCCCATCCCGTACATGGAAACCCTGCGGCGCATCGCCGCAGGGATGGGGCCGCAGCGTGGTTTCCAGTCTTCGCTTAACTCCTTGCTTTCGCTCCTTACCGAGCGGCATGGTTTTCTGCGCCCGCATCTGGTCATTTTCGATCCGGAAACCCGGACGCTGCGCCTCTGCGTGGCTGATGGCGCCCCCCGGAGCGCTCAGGTCGTGTATGAGCCCGGCATGGGCGTTACCGGCCAGGTTTTCGTCACGGGCAAGCCGGTTATCGTCGAGTGCCTCAAGGGGCACCCCGTTTTTCTCAGCAAATTTTTTGTGCGTACCGATGAGGAGCTGTCTTCGCTGGCCTTCCTCAGCGTCCCGGTGCTCGCCCCGCAGATAAGCTGGGAGCCGGGCCGCGAACAGGCGCGCAAGGTCATCGGCGTGTTGAGCGTCGATACGCCGCGGGCTTCACGTGAGGAACTGGAGCGGCACCGTTGTTTCCTTGAGGTCGTTGCGGGGATGATTGCGGCGCAGGCCACGTATTTGCAAGACGACATGGCCCGGCAGCAGCGCCTTGCCGAGCGCCGGGGGGACAGGCCGCATGTGGCCGGGGATTTGGACGGCGGCATACTTGCCGTGTCCGAGGGCATGTGCGAGGCGCTGAAGCAGGCCAGCTATGCCGGGCACGGGCGTGGCCCGGTTCTGCTCCGGGGCGAACCGGGTACGGGAAAAGCCCGCGTAGCGGCATTCATCCATACGGCAAGCGTGCGTAACGAGCTGCCGCTGGTGCGTTTTTATGCGTCGCGCCTCCAGTCGTCGGGTGCCGACAGATTGACCGAGGAACAGGCCGAACGCGAGTTGTTCGGCTACCGCAAAGGCGCGTTTCCCGGTGCCGTTCAGACCCGCAAGGGGCTGTTTGAGCTTGCCAACTGCAGTACGCTGTTCATTGAGGACATCGACAGGCTTCCCCTGTCCATTCAAACGCAGATCCTGCATGTCTTGCAGGATCAGTCCGTGATCCGTATGGGGGGCGGGCAGCCCGTAGGCGTGGACGTGCGCTTTATCTGTTCATCGGCGGCGGATTTGGAATCTTTGGTTGCCCAAGGCGCCTTTCTTGAGGACTTGTACAATCGGATCACCGCGTTTCCCATTACCCTGCCTCCATTGCGTGAACGTCCTGAAGACATCCTTCCGTTGGCGGATATGTTCCTCAAGGCGTCCGCCGAGGCTATGGGGCGCACGGTGGAGCGCATTTCGACGCCGGCGCAGGAACTCCTCCTGCAATACCCGTGGCCGGGCAATGCCGGGGAGCTGGCCCAGTGCATGAGGCTCGCCGTACAGGGATGCGACGATCTCGTCCTGCGCGCCGCCCATTTGCCCCAATTCCTCCAGACGTCCGGGGACAGCCGGACGGCGCTGCCGTTCAACGATGCGGTGGCGCGCTTCGAGCAGGAACTGCTTATCGACGCCCTGCAGCATGCGCACGGCAATATGCTGCAGGCCGCCAGGGATTTGCAGGTGAGTTACCGTATCGTCAATTACAAGGTTAAGAAGTATAAGATTGATCCCCGTTCCTTTGCCTGACATGGCCAGAGTCTGGCGGAGTATAGGTTAAGGATGGGGCGGCGCTGGGGAAGGGGAGGCATCCCGGCAATTGCTTTGCCCATCGGCACGGAGGCATTGCGCCCAGCGCTATAGCATGTGGCCGTTTCATCTCCACGGCGCGGCGAAAAGACACCTTTTTTCAGTTTTCCCCTTGGCGGAATCCAGAGCTGGCCTTTTGCCGGTTATTCCT
>URTO01000080.1 GCA_900550745.1 uncultured Desulfovibrio sp.
GGCCGGGGAGCGGCCCGCCCCCCGGGCCCTGTCCTGCCATACCGCCGGTGGACGTGCCCCAACCCCCGCCCCCATCCCTACTTCGCAGCTCGACACCGCGGTGGCCCTCACGCACAGCGGGGCGCTGCTGCCCGTGCTGCACCACCTGCCCCGCAAGGACTGCAATATTTCGCTCGGCTACCCGCTTGAACGCTCGCTCCTGTTCCGCCTGCTGGAAACGGTGCTCGAAGCCCGCAACCGCCGCCAGCCCAACGGCACGACCCATTGGAAGGCGCTTGCGGATCTCGTCCGCCACCCATACCTGCGCCTGCTTGAGGCCAACGGCATTTCCCTGCGCGACATCTTCCAGAACATGGAAACCCGCCTCCGCAACGGCAGCCGGCACGCCGACGCCCACGCCGTCGCCGAAGGCGCCATTGACGACTTCTTCGCCGCCTCCTCCCTGCCCGGCGTGGCGGCAGCCATGCCCGCCATCCGGGAATTGGTCAACCGCGTCCTGCGGGATACCGTGGACACATGGGCGAGGGCCCATACCCTCGGCGGGCTTGCGGACGCGCTTTCCGGCCTGTGCGACACCCTGCTCGTCTACGGAAGCGGCAACGGCGAAAACGGCGCGGACAACGGCAAGGCCGATATCTGGTCGCGTTTCCCCATCGACGCGGAATGCCTGTTCCGCCTCATGCAGCGCATCATCCCGGCCCTCAAGGACAACGGCATGGCCGACACGCCGCTGCCGTGGCCCCTGATGCAGGCCATGCTGCTGGAGCTCGTGCGCGCCGAGCGCGTCCCCTTTGAAGCCGATCCCCTGACCGGCCTGCAAGTGCTCGGCATGTTGGAAACCCGCCTCTTAAAATTCTCCCGCGTCTTTCTCGTCGACGTCACCGACGACAGGCTTCCCGGCGCGCCGATCCGCAGCCCGCTCCTGCCGGACAGCCTGCGCGCCCTTCTCGGCCTGCCCGACACCCGCAACCGCGAACAGCTTGCGGCCTACACGTTCCACCGGCTCATCGCCGGGGCCGATGAGGTCTGGCTCTACTGGCAGGAAGGCGTGGAAACCTCCGGCCTGTTCGACGGGAAAAAACAGCGCAGCCGCCTTGTGGAAGAGCTCATCTGGCAGGAAGAGCAGGCCCGCGGGCAGCGCCTGAAGCCGGGGCGCGAACCGCTCCGCACGGCGTCCCTTGATGTCCGCCCGCCGGTCAGGGTGCGCAAGGTCATCACCAAGACCCCCGCCATACGGGAACAGATCGCCGCATCGCTCAAGCACCCCCTGTCAGCCACCCGGCTGGACGCCTACCTGACCTGCCCGCTGAGGTATTATTATGAGCGCCTGTGCGCCATCGCGCCCATCGACGAGGTGAACGAAGACGATGATCCGGCTGCCGTGGGCGTGCTTCTGCACAATGTGCTTCGGGATTTTTACGCCCCCGCCGTGGGCAAGGCCGTGCGCCGCGACGCGCAGTCGGGCGATCCTGAATTGCCGTTCCTCGACGAACAAGCCCTGCGCGCCCTGTTCCGCACGGCGCTCGACGCATCGGGGCTGGAGGCATCCCTGCCGCCGGAAAGCGCGGCCATGCTTTCCGTCACCGGGCCGGAGCGTCTGGGCATGTTCCTGCACGCCCAGCCGGAACAGACGGAGGTGCTTTCCCTAGAGGAGGAATACGATGCCGAAATACGGGCGGGAGGCCGCGTCAGACGGCTTACCGGCAATCTCGACCGGGTGGACTGGCGCGAACAGGAAGACCCCGAAGGCGCGCTCGACGAGGGGGCGGTCATCCTCGACTACAAGACGGGCCGCATCAAGGCGCTGCGCCCGGACATCTGGGCCGACGACGCCTTTTGGGATGCGCTGGAGCCGGAAAAGGCGGCCGAAGCCGCATCCGATCCAGACCCCGAACATGATTTTTTGCCAATCATCGCACAGCGTATTCCCACAGTGCAATTGCTGTATTATTGTTATTTGTATGGGCAGGCTACGGGCAAGCCCGTGCTTGACGCGGCGTTCGTCGCCCTTGGCGAAGACGGCGGGGAACGGCCCCTTTTCGGGAAGGCCATGACCATTGAGGAACGGGAGCGGGCGTTGTCGCTCATTCCCCGCCTCATCGGGTTCATCCTCCTGCATATGGAGCTTTGCCCGGAATTCCGCCCACGGGAAGGGGCACATTGCCGCTGGTGTTCCTGGCGGAACGTGTGTATCATATCCTCCCAACAATAATTCCGGGTATTAGAAGCAGGAAGCATTCCCATTCCCGCCCGCATACCCATAACTCCATAAGAGACCTCTAGGAGGTTCTTCATGTCTTTCCCTTCTCTGAAGATAGGCGACCTCGTCGCTAAAACCCCAATCGTCCAAGGCGGCATGGGCGTTGGTATTTCGCTTTCCAGGCTTGCTTCCGCCGTGGCCAACGAAGGCGGCATCGGCGTCATCGCCGGGGCCATGATCGGGATGAAGGAGCCCGATGTGGCCAGCAACCCCCTTGAAGCCAACCTCCGCGCCCTCCGCCGCGAAATCGAAAAGGCCCGCGAAGCCACGCAGGGCATCATCGGCGTAAACATCATGGTCGCCCTGACCACGTTCGCCGAAATGGTTCGCACCTCCATCGAGTCCAAGGCCGACGTGATCTTCTCCGGCGCCGGGCTGCCGATGGATCTGCCCAAGATTTTCAATGAGACCTGCGAACGCAAGAAGGAAGAGTTCAAGACCAAGCTCGTCCCCATCATCTCTTCCGGACGCGCCGCCACCCTCATCGCCCGCAAGTGGATGTCCAGCACCGGCTACATGCCCGACGCCTTCGTCGTGGAAGGCCCCAAGGCCGGCGGGCACCTCGGTTTCAGCCCCGAACATATCGTTGATCCCAATTATGCCCTCGAACAGCTTGTCCCGCAGGTTGTGGAAGCGGTGAAGCCGCTTGAAGACAAGGTCGGGCACGCAATCCCGGTCATCGCCGCCGGCGGCGTATATACGGGCGAAGACATCAAGAAGTACATGGATCTCGGCGCGTCCGGCGTCCAGATGGGCACCCGTTTCGTCGCCACCTACGAATGCGACGCCGATGACCGCTTCAAGCAGGCCTACATCAACGCCAAACAGGAAGACGTGACCATCATCAAGAGCCCGGTGGGCATGCCCGGCCGCGCGCTCGTGAACAGTTTCATTGATTCCATGCGGGAGGGCGGCAAAAAGCCGTTCAAATGCATCTTCCATTGCGTGAAGACCTGCGAACAGGAAAAAACCCCCTACTGCATCGCCGCCGCCCTCATCAACGCCATGAAGGGCAATCTTGAACGCGGCTTTGCCTTCTGCGGCGAAAACGTCTCCCGCGTCAACAGCATCGTTTCCGTGCATGACCTGATTGCCTCGCTGCAGCGCGAGTTCGATGCCATCATCAACAAACCCGCCGCGGCTACCGTGAAGGCGTAAGGCCTCCGGCGGCAAGGGGGCTTCCCGCCCCCTTGACCCCCGTCCGGGAGGCGAGCCGCCCCCCGGACCCCGGCGAAACGTCCCGAATGCAAAGGTTCCGAACCGGCTTGCGCTGGTTCGGAACCTTTGCATTCGGGACTTCCGGCGGCATAATAGAAAGCCCTCTTCTTATCCTCTTATCCTTTTGTGGATTCCCTTCCCTGCCTATCCTCTTCGTTCTTCCTGCCGCAACACCGGGAGACGGACGCCAACAAGGAAAACCGCCGTGCCTCCGCACCCTTCATCGACCCTTACGAAAGTCTTTGAAGATGAGAGGGAGGGGGTTCGGGGGAGGGGGAGAAGGAACTTTCTGGAGTAAGTTCCTTCTCCCCCTGCCCCGATTCGCACAGCCCCACCCTTTCATGGCCTGCGCCAAATTGTCGACCCAAATGTCCCTGAACCCCTGATACTCCATCATCCCCCGAAGGACGGGGACGCAGGCGATGCCCTCGGCTTCGAGCCGGGAACGCCACGAATCTTCAGAGTCCCCGGCCATGTCTTCAAGCGTATGCCGCCCTACGACGGCAAGCAGGGGCAGCAGCCAAACTCGGCCGAACGGACGCCCGCAAGCCCGCAGGCGTTCCACGATGTGCTCAAGACGGACGGCCCCGTTCAGCGTGCCCATGAGCACGAGGGGATCGCGTTCCCGTACAGCCGCGGCAAGGGCCTCGTAACGCCCCTCCGCGGCGTGGCGGCTCCCGTGCCCCATGAACAGCACCGGCTCGCCGGGCGCGCGCCCGGAAGGAAGCCCGGCAAGCAGGGCGCACGCGGCGCGATCCACCGATGCCTGCGACTCCGTCAGCAAAGGCGCGCCCACCACAAGCGACGCAAACGTCCCGTCGGCGCGCAGCTCGTCCGCATCCGAGACGATGTCCCCGTATTCAAAGCCGGGAATGACATGCACAGGCTGAACCGCCACATGGGTAAACTTCTCAAAAGCCATTTTCTTCAATGCCTTGTGAACGGAATCCGATTTTTTCCGCTCACTGGCCAGCCGTTCCCGCATGAGCATGGACGTAAAGGCCCAACGCACCGATACATCAGGAAAAGCCTTGCGGACTTGCGCATCGAAACGCCGGAGCGTCGACTCCCCCTGAGAACTGCCCGAACCAAATGCTGCAAGAAGGATGCCTCTTTTCTTCGTTATAGCGTACAAAAAGTTGTACCCTCCTTTTTCACCTTATATGGCAGGTGGATAAAACGAACGGCGTTCCCGCGTGCGTTGACGCGTTCCAGATCGGCTGATACCCTGAGCGCCTCATACATTTATGGAGAAAACCCGTGAGTACTCCTGTCGCTCTTGTTCTTGGCGGACACGGTCTTCTGGGCCAGCCTCTGGCGCAACAGCTTGCCGGAAACGGCTGGGAGGCGCAAACGCTGGATTTTGAGGACTGCAACCTGCTGAATCCCGCGGAACTCCAGCCGCGCATCGAATTCATCAACCCTGACGTCATTTTCAATACCGTAAGCTGGAACACGGAAAACCCCGCTGAAAAACAGCCACAAGAAGCCCTCTCTGTCAACCGTGGCCTCCCGGCATTCCTCGGCGGGCTGGTCAAAGGCACGCCCAGGTTCCTCGTCCACTACAGCTCGGATCAGGTTTTCAACGGCCGCAAGGATTCCCCCTACACCGAAGAGGACAAGGCCGATCCGGTTTCCCTGTGCGGCAAGAGCCGCCTTGCCGGTGAGCAGGCCCTGCTTGAGCTCAACGCCGACAACATCTGCATCATCCGTACGGGCTGGCTGTTCGGCCCGGATGGGGACAGCTTCCTGAAGCGCCTCCTGAGGCGGGCCAAGACCGAAGGAACCGTAGAGGTCATCCACGATCAGATCGGCTCCCCGACGTATGCGAAGGATCTGGCGCAGGCCACGCTCCAGCTTGTCAAGCGCCGGGCGTCCGGGCTGTACCATGTGGCGAACTCAGGCCAGGCCACATGGTGCGAACTGGCGGCGGAAGCCGTGCGCCAAGCCAGCCTGCCCTGCTCCGTGCGGGCCATCGCAAGCTCGGACAAGACGCTCCGCGCCAACTATGAGGTGCTTTCCTCCGCAAAGTATACGGCGCTCACCGGATGCGCCATGCGCCCCTGGTCTCAGGCCCTGCGGGAGTACATCTACTCCGTCCTTCTCGCCTCCCAATAACCCGCCGCGGATATGCCATGACCAGCCCCCTGCTCACGACGCTGCGCGAAGTCCTTATGGACGCTGTGCATGTAAGCTGCGATTTTTTCAAGGTGCTTATTCCGATCAGCATCGCCATGAAGATCCTCGCCGAGCTGGACTGGATCCGTTATCTGGCCCTGCCCCTTGAGCCCGTCATGCAGTTGACCGGGCTCCCCGCCGATCTGGGCATCGCGTGGGCCACGGGCATCATGGTCAATTTCTATTCGGCGCTGATCGTCTTCATCGGCCTGCTGCCGGGGCTGCCGCCGCTGACCACGGAACAGGTCACGACGCTCGCGGTCATGATGCTCATCGCGCACAGCATCCCGGCCGAAGGGCGCATTGCGGCCCAGTGCGGCGTGTCGTTCATCGGCCAGGCCATTATCCGTCTCGTGGTCGCCGTCATCGGCGGGGTCATCGTGCATGCGTCCTGCCAGGCGTTCGGCTGGCTGGATACGCCCGCCCGCATCGCCTTTACCCCTTCGCCGGACGTCAACCTGCTCTGGTGGGCGATCGGGGAAGTGCGCAACCTCATCAGCATTTTCTGCATCATTTTCGCCGTCATGCTGCTCCAGCGGCTTCTGCGCCATCTCAAGGTCGCGGATCTGGCTGGACGGGCGCTCGCCCCGGCCCTGCGGGTGCTCGGCATGCGCCCCGCCGCCGCGACGACCATGATCGTCGGCGTGATAACGGGCATCGTCTACGCCAGCGGCGTCATCCTCAAGGAAGCCCGCAGCGGCGAGATGTCCCGGCACGACGTGTTTTCCTGCATGACCCTGATGGGGCTTGCGCACGCCATCATTGAGGATACCTGCCTCATGCTGCTCATCGGCGCGCACATCGGGGGGATTTTCTTCCTGCGCCTGGCGCTGGCCTTCGCCGCCTGCGCCGTGATCAACGTCCTTTATCTCCGGTTCCGAGGCGACGCCCGGCAGCCGGAAGCCGCCCCCAACGAGGTTTCATGAAAACAATCTGGATCAATGCCGGAGAGCTTTCCGGCGATATGCAGGCCGCCGCGCTGCTGACGGCCCTGCGCGAACGCGATCCCGGACTCGCCGCCATCGGCATGGGGGGCCCGAACCTGGCCCGCGCCGGGCAAAAGAACCTGTTCCGCGTGGAGTCGCTTTCGGTCATGGGGATCATGGAAGTCCTGACCGCCCTGCCCCGCGCCCTCCACATGCTTTCGCAGATCAAAAAGGAAATGGCCCGGCTGCGGCCCGATGCCGTCGTGCTGGTCGACGCCCCGGAATTCAATTTCCGGGTGGCGAAGATCGCGCACGGCCTCGGAATCCCGGTCTACTACTTCATCCCGCCGAAAATATGGGCGTGGCGCACGGGGCGCGTCCGCTTCCTCCAGCGCTACGTCAAACGGCTGTTCTGCATCCTGCCCTTTGAGCCCGCTTTCTACGCCAGGCACGGCGTACAGGTCGATTATATCGGCAACCCGCTCGTCGATATGGTGAATTGGCCCGAACTGAAAAAAATCGAGCCCATACAAGGCCGCATCGGGCTGATGCCGGGGAGCCGCCGCAAGGAGGTGGAGGCGCTCCTGCCGGAATTCGGGAAAGCCGCCCGCATCCTGTTGCAGCAAGGCCGCGACGTGGCCTTCCACTGCCTGCGCGCGCCAAATATGCCGGAGGAAAAACTCCGGGCGCTCTGGCCGTCCGACGTGCCCGTGGCTTTTGACGCGCCGGAGGATCGCTACACCGCCATGCGGCGCTGCGAATGTATGTTGGCGGCCTCAGGCACGGCGACGCTGGAGACGGCGCTGGCGGGCGTCCCCACCGTGGTCAGCTACCGGGTCGCGCCGTTTTCCGCGCTGGTCGGCCGCCTGCTGATCAAGGTCAAGTGGGTCAGCCTGACCAACCTGATCATGGAAAAAGAACTGTTTCCCGAACTGCTGCAGGAGCGCGCCACAGGCGAAATGATGGCTTCCCAGTTGGCCGCGTGGCTGGATATCCCCCCGCAAATCGAAGCCGTCCGCGCCGATCTCGCGGAACTCCGCCGCCGTTGCGGAGAGCCCGGCAGCGCCGCCCGCGCCGCGGAAAAACTGCTTGAGGCCCTCAGAGGAAACTGAACGGAAAAAGAAAGGCTTTGTCATAGTACATGGTTGTTTTGTTTCAGCAATATACTGAAAATATATGCTTTTTCTCCAAAATT
>URTO01000081.1 GCA_900550745.1 uncultured Desulfovibrio sp.
TACATCCTCTTTCTCCGGTTTTCCCCTTGGCGGGATCCATAGCCAAGGGGAAAACTGGAGAAAAAGGCTGTATGTCCATCTCGCTGTGGAGATGAATCAACCGTTATAACAGAGCCTTTCAAAAATAAAACATCAATTGCTCACTGTGACGGAATCTTCGTATTCATCTCGTGTTCGCCATTTGGGATGTTCCCAAACAGGGCATCCAGGGGGGAACATGGTTCCTCCGTGAAATGCTTTCAGCCGTGAAGTGTTTTCAGCTCGTTAAATACGCACAGCGTCCATAGCTCTGGGTAGAGCAAGGTACAAAACAAACAATGCTCAAACGGAAGAGCCCATTCCTACAAAGCAAGACCAGCCGGGATGAGGGATTCGATAAAGGCGAAAGTCTTGGGCGTGGGGGATGGGGTTTGGGGAAGGGGGAGAACCTTTCTCCAGAAAGGTTCTCCCCCTTCCCCAATCTTCCTCTTCCTCCTCCCCCTTCCCAAAAAAGGAACGCCATGAACCCGTTGATCTGGCAAAAACGACTGAGGCCGCTGCTGACGCCAGTTTCGTTGCTGTACCGCCGCATACTCGCCGCGCGCAGGGCAAAATGGGAAAACGAAGGCTCGCCCGCGTTCCGGCCCGCGTGCCCGTGCGTTTCCGTGGGGAACATCGCATGGGGCGGGACGGGCAAAACCCCCGTGGTGGATTGGCTGCTCGGCTGGAGCGAGGCGCGGGGCCTGCGGGCGGCGGTGCTGTCGCGGGGGTATAAGGCACGGCCCCCGGAATTGCCGCTGCATGTGTCGCCGTTGCGGACGCCGGGGGAAGCGGGGGATGAACCGCTTATGCTGGCGCTTGAGCACCCGTCCGCTGCGGTGATGGTGGATCCGGATCGCAGGCGTTCGGGACGCTGGGCGGAGGAACGGCTGGGCCCGGATTTGTTCGTGCTGGACGACGGTTTCCAGCATGTGAAGGTGCGGCGCGATCTCGATATCGTCCTCCTGCGGCCCGACGATCTGGGCGACGGCTGGGGCCGCGTGATCCCCGCCGGGGCATGGCGCGAAGGACCGGAAGCCTTGGAGCGGGCCGATGTTTTCATGATCAAGTGCCCGCCGGAAGCGTGGGAGGGCCTGCGCCCGGCCTGCGAACGGCGCCTTGCCGGGTTCCGGCGGCCGCTGTTCGGTTTTTCGCTGCGCCCGGTTTCACTGTACAGGATCGGGGCGGACGAGTGCCGGGATGCCGAAGCGTTTGCCGGGAAGCCGTATGCACTGGCGACGGGCGTGGGCGATCCGGCGCAGGTGCGGGAAACGGCGGCCCGGTTCATGGGCCGCGAGCCCGCCGAATATATCGTTTACCCCGATCACCATGCCTATACGCCGGAAGACGCGGCAAAGCTGGAGGGGCTCGGCATGCCCGTGATCTGCACCGGCAAGGACGCCGTGAAGCTGCGGGAACTGGGGCTGGCGGATGCGTGGGCGCTGCGGGTTGAAGCGGCCTTCGGGCCCGCGCTGTGGGCCGAGGCCGCTTTCCCGCATTGGCTGGATGCGTGGGCGGAGCGCAAGGGGCTTTTCTAGCCGTTGCGCTTCACCAGAGCCTTGCCCAACTCAAAGGCTTTTTGACAGTCGATGGGGAACTGCCGTTCCCGCTGGCGGGCCTTGTCGGGTTCCGAGAAACGATCGGCCTTGTATTTACTGTAGTCGCTGAATTGGTATGTGTCGTTCACATAGAGGATTTCGGGCTTGGAGAATACCCTCTGAATGAAAGATTCCATGCTCTGGAAGCTCTCCGTGTAGTGGCTCTCGAGCATGACTTGGTAGGGCACGTTCATGGTGTAGACGAACGCCGTGGGCATCCGTTTCGGGGACAGCGCGGAATAGTCGGCGTCGTAGACGAAATATTGGAAGAGCAGCCTTTCAAAGAACATGCGCATCTTGCCGGTAATGCTGTGGAAATAGACGGGCGAGCCGAAGATGATGCCGTTCGCTTCGGCAAGGCGCTCCAGAATCGGCGTCAAACCGTCCCGGACGGCACATTTGCCGTAGCTTTTCCCGCCGAGGCGCTTGCACTCGAAACAGCTCACGCAGCCGGAAAAGTCATGGCTGTAGAGATGGATCAGTTCCGTTTGCGCCAGCGGATCGGCCGCCTTCACGCCTTCAAGGGCTTTGTTCAGGATGGTTGCGGTGTTGTGGGTTTTCCTGGGGCTTCCGTTGATGGCATAATACGTCATGGGGTTCTCCTTGGGTTTGGGGCCGGGGCTCCGGCCCGATGCATCCAGAGTATTGGGAAACGGCTGCGAAAAAACAAGTACGCAGTTTTTCCTGCCCTGCACTGTTTGATAAGATGTTGTTTTGAGAAAAGTTATAGGAAGGTTGTTGTCATGGGCGGAAAAGGGCGTACCGGATACAGCACGGAGCTTCCCCATGCGAACATATACACCGTACCGTGCCCGATCATCCATGCGCTGAACCTGATTGGCGGCAAATGGAAACTGCCGGTGCTCTGGCATTTGTTCGATGCGGAATCCGTCCGCTACAACGAGCTGAAACGGAGCGTCGTCGGCATCACGAACATCATGCTGACCCAGTGCCTGAGGGAACTGGAAGCCGCCGGGCTTGTGCGCAGGGACGATTTCGGCGAAGTCCCCCCACGGGTGGAGTATTCATTGACCGGGCCGGGCAGGGAACTGCTCCCGGCCCTGCGCGAACTGTACAAATGGGGCGAGAAGCAGCTTGCCCGCACCGCCGAGGCCGATCCGCCTTCGGACTGAGCCGTTATCGCCGCATTCTCACGCATTGCCAGCCCGTTTTATCTGGGCCATACTCATCCATGCCTTTTTTCCGTCCCGACTCCGCCACCCTGCAAAGGCCCCTCCGGGCGGCCCGGTTCCGCATCGTGCCCCGGCCTGACGCCCGCTTGTATAAAAGTTCGAGGAGGTGGGGGCGTGGGGTTCGGGGAGCGGGAAGAAGCCCTTCTTCTGAATGGGGTTTCCTTCCGCTCCCCCGATTCCTCTTCCCCTTTCTTCCCACATCCAAAAAGGTTTTCCTATGAAAAAACATCCCCGCCAGCGCGGGTATTTTGCTGATACCGTCCGAAAGGGCGCTTCCAATCCGGCCCGGCCCGGCAAAAAGAACGCCCGCCGCACGGACGTCGAACAGGCGTTTGTGAGCGTCCCAGGCGGGTTGGACGTTGAGGAGGTGCTGGGGCTGATGGGCAAAATCCGCCATCCCGTGCGCCTCGACGATCTGATCCGTTTCCTTGATTTGTCCCGGCGGGACAAGAAGCCGCTTGAGAGCCTGCTTGATACCCTGCAGGCCGAAGGCCGGGTCATCCGGCTTCGCGGCGGCAAGTGGGTGGAAGCGTCGCAGGCCCGGATCGTGACCGGCGTGCTGTCCATCCAGCGCTCCGGGGCTGGGTTCGTGACCCCGGACGCGGTGCAGGAGTCGGCCGAGGACGCCCCGAAGCCCGTCGACGGCGGCAAGCGCGACCATGTGGAATCCCGGCTGCAGCCCGATATTTTTATCCATCCCGGCTTTCTTGGCGACGCGTGGCACGGCGACCGCGTGGAAGTGGCCCTGCAGCCGTCCCCGCAGCATCGGGGCGGCAAGATGCGGAACCCGGAAGGACGGATCATCCGCGTGCTCGAACGCCGCCAGAAGGAACTGGCCGTCCACGCCACCCGGAACCAGACGCCGCGCGGCGTCCTGTGCCGCCCGGCTGATCCCCGGCTCGATTTCCTGCTTGACGTGGACGTTTCCGCGTTGAAGGCCGCGCCGAAAATCGGGGAACTGCTGCTGGTCACGCCGGAGGAGAAGGTCGAGGACGGCCTCTGGCGGGGCACGGCCCACGTATCGCTTGGGCTTGAGGAAGACGCGATGGTGCAGGAGCGCCTGACCAAGCTGAACCACGAAATCCCGCTGGACTTCCCGCCCAACGTGCTGGCCGAGGCCGCCGAACTGGAAAAGCGCGCAGCGGAAGGCGCGGCGGATTTGGGAGGGCTGAAACCGCTCGACGGCGTGGAGGACGCGCTGCCCATCGACCGGGTTTCAAAGGCATCCACGTCGAAACGGCAGGATCTGCGCGGCGTGCCGTTCGTGACCATCGACGGCGAGGACGCCCGCGATTTTGACGACGCGGTGTATGTCCGGCGGCTTCCCGGCGCGCCCGGCGGCGCGGCATGGGAACTGTGGGTCGCCATCGCGGACGTGGGCCATTTCGTGCTGCCGGGTTCGCGGCTGGACCGGGAAGCCCGTGAGCGCGGCAACTCCTACTATTTCCCGGCCTCCGTGGAGCCCATGCTGCCCGAAGTGTTGTCCAACGGCCTGTGCAGCCTGCGCCCCGACGAGGATCGGCTGGTCATGGCGGCACGGATAGGGTTCGACGAGCGGGGCATCCCGCGCACGTCGGCGTTTTTTCCGGGCGTGATCCGGTCGCGGGGGCGGCTCACCTATGAAGGCGTGCAGGAGGCGCTGGATCACGGCGGCGGGCTGGCGGTGCGGCATCCGTATTTGAAGGACGCCGAAGCGCTGGCGCATCTTCTGCGCGAACGGCGTCAGGCGCGGGGGAGCCTTGATTTCGATCTGCCGGAAGCGCAGTTCATCGTGAACCGCTCCACCGGGGAAGTGGAGGACATCAAGCGGCGCGTCCGGCTGTTCGCGCACAGGCTGATCGAAGAATTCATGCTGGCGGCGAACGAGGCCGTGGCCCGCTTCCTCACGGAGAAGGGCACGCCGTTCCCGTACCGCATCCATCCCGCGCCCGATCCGGATCGGCTGTCCACGCTGTTCCGCACGCTGGCGTCCACGGATCTCGCCCAGAGCGATCTCCTGACCCTCAAGCGGGGCGAAAGGCCTTCGCCCTCGCGCCTTCGGGACATCCTGGCACAGGCCAACGGCACGCCGCAGGAGTACCTTGTGGGGCGGCTCGTGCTGCGCTCCATGATGCAGGCCCGGTACTCCCCGGAAGCGGGCGAGCATTTCGGGCTGGCTTCCCCCTGCTATTGCCATTTCACGTCACCCATCCGGCGCTACGCCGACCTGCTGGTGCACCGGGCGCTGGCCTTTGCGCTCGGCGCGGCGCAGGGGCCGATCCTCGCCGGGCACAAGCTGCTCATGGCGGCGGATCAGTGCAATGCCCGTGAGCGCGCCGCGGCCGAGGCCGAACGGGAAATCGCCCGCCGCCTTGGGTGCCTCCTGCTGCGGGAGCGCACCGGCGAGACGTTCACCGGCGTTGTTTCCGGGGTGACGGAGTTCGGCTTTTTCGTGGAGTTCGACGAGATGCCCGTCGAGGGCATGGTGCGGCTCACGGCGTTCCGCGACGACTGGTTCGAGTACGATCCTGATCGGCAGGAGCTCATCGGCGTGGGCACGGGGCGGCGCTTCCGTCTGGGGCAGGCCGTCACCGTGCGGCTGACCGACGTGCATATCGGACGGCTTGAGGTGAACCTTGAGCTGGAAGGGGCTACAGGTACGGCGAAAAGATCCAGCTCGCGGCGTTCCGCAGGCGGCAGGGAAGCGCCGGGTAGGTCGTCGGGACGGAAACGGAACGGCTTCGTACCTCGTCATAAAAGGCGCTGAGCTGTTCCGCCAGCCGGAGATCCAGCACTTCCATGACCAGCTCGAAGTTGAGGTTGAGGCTGCGGGGGTCGAGGTTGGCGGAGCCGAGCAGGGTATATTCGCCGTCGATGAGCAGGAGCTTGGTGTGGGCGAAGGGCGGGGGCTGGCGGTAAATCTTCACGCCCCTGTCCGCCAGCATGGGCATCTGGTGGCGCATGGCCCAGTCCACAAGGCGGTGGTTGTTCTCATCGGGCAGGATGACGCTCACGTCCACGCCGCGCAGGACCGCGCTTACCAGCTCGCCGTGCAGGCGGTGCGGCGGCAGGAAGTACGGGCTCATGATCCGCACGGAATGCCGCGCCGCCGAAATCTGGGCGCAGACGAGATCGAGGATGGTGTCCTCAGGCGTGCCGGGGCCGTCCATGAGGATGCGGCAGAGCGAACTCCCCTGTTTTTTCACGGGATGCACGGTAAAGTTCGCGTGCTCCCCGGTGGCGAAGCTCCAGTCCATGAGGAAGGCGATTTCAAGCTGCTGCGCGATGGGGCCGAGGCAGCGGAAATGCACGTCCTGCACCCGTGAGCGGCGCTTCAGGTTGACGAGGTGGTTCTGTGAAATGTTCATGCCGCCGGTGAAGCCGGTTTCGCCGTCGCAGATCAGAACTTTGCGGTGTGTCCGCAGGTTGATGGAAAACTGGGGCGGGATGAGGCGCGGCGGCAGGAAGTAGGCGAGCTTGACGTCCGGGCCGAGGCGCTTGCCCCAGCCCGGCCACAGGTGGAAGGAGCCCACGCCGTCCATGAGCAGGCGCACGTCGCAGCCGCGTTCGGCCGCGGCGCGCAGGGCGGCGGCGAAGCTCTTGCCCACTTCGTCGTAACCGAAAATGAAGCTCGACAGGAAGACCCGTTCCTTGGCCTCGCTGATGGCTTTGAGCATGACCGGATAGGCGGCCTCGCCGTTGTGCAGCACGGTGAGGCCGTTGCCTTCGATCATGCAGCGCCCGGTGATGCTGGAGCCGGGGTTGACGAGGTAGTGCCATGCGTGCGGGACTTCGTCCTTGTCGATGAAGCCTTCCGGCTTTTCCGTCAGCGATTTGCCGTGCAGATCCACAAGGCC
Organism: uncultured Desulfovibrio sp.; assembly: GCA_900550745.1. Taxonomy (GTDB): domain Bacteria; phylum Desulfobacterota; class Desulfovibrionia; order Desulfovibrionales; family Desulfovibrionaceae; genus Bilophila. Next base: position 6,646 of record URTO01000081.1, read on the forward strand.
GCCTATGACCTTCCGGGCGGCTTTTTCCATAAGCCGGACGGCTTGGCTGTCGATCCGGGCGATCCCGAACAGCCAGTACAGCGGCAGCCCGACCGGGGGCATAAAGAGGATGATGGCGATCCAGCCGAGGGCCGACCGGGAATCACGCTTGTGCAGCAGGGCATGGCAGGCGCTGTAGATGGCGAACCCGTGCACGATGGCCACGAGTACCAGCAGGATCACCGTATTCGGGACGAAGATCAGGCACGTCACGGCCAGCAGTGCGAGCAGGAGGGAGATGTAGAGCATAGGTGGACGTGGAGGAGGGCCTCTCTTGGAATCTCCGGCCCCGGCCCTGCTCCGAATCTGCTGGGGGCGAGGAGATGCGGCAGGCCTTCCTGCCCTGTATGGGACGCCGGGGGGATGTTCCCGCTGAAAGGCGCGGGGATGACGGCGGAGGGAACCCTTTCCCGGAGGGGCTTTCCCCTGCTCCCCAAAAACGCCCGGCACGGGCTTTTCAGGATTCCTGCCCAAACCCTTTGGGCGGATTCCTCAGAAACACCCGGCACGGGGCCGCCCTTTCCTTATCCTAGGGCGTGTCGTCGTTTTTTGAATATAACTATTTGAAAATCATTCAAAATATTTTTATGGCTTGAAAAATAGTTAAATAACTTCAGTCGATTATATTAGATTGGCGACACGGCCTAAGGCTGTGCCATAACAACCGGTTGATGTTTTATTTCTTAACATTCCAAGGGAACAATCAATAACATCCCCAAGTATGGAGCCATCAGCGGAAAAAGGGGAGAAAAAGCCCGTATTTTTCACCATACTGAGGAGATCAAACAGCCGCCTGCCATGACAGGGCCCGCCCTAAAGGGGGATGTGCCGAACTTCGTCCGCAGTACGCTTTGGAATGGGGTGCCGCTTGGGTGGGCATCCCCGCAGGCTGCAAAAAAACTCCGCGTGCGGAGCTGCGCCCGTATAGGCAACGGGGGGAAGAGCAGCAATGGCGGAACCTTCCGCCGTGCGGAACGGCGGCCCGGATACGCTCCTGTGCGGCGAGCCGCGTACCGAAAAGCCTCCGCGTGCGGAACGGCGGACGAAACAGCCCCGAACAGGGGTTTTTCT
>URTO01000082.1 GCA_900550745.1 uncultured Desulfovibrio sp.
GCTTCATGGATACGGATGGAGCCGCCGCCCACTTCGTTGCCGTTCAGCACCATGTCATAGGCGCGGGCCTTGGTGGAGGCGGGATCGGACACCATCTTCTCCAGATCGCCGTCCTTGGGCGCGGTGAAGGGATGGTGGCAGGCCACATAGCGTTTTTCCTCCTCGCTGTACTCATACAGCGGGAAGTCCGTCACCCACAGGAAGTTCCAAGCGTTTTCGGGGATCAGGCCGAGCTTTTCGCCAAGGTGCACGCGGAGGTTGCCGAGCGCGGCGTTCACCATGCCGGGCTCGCCGGCCTGGAAGAACACGATGTCGCCCACGGAAAGGCCGAGGGCTTCGGCGAGGCCGGCGCGTTCCTCATCGGACAGGAACTTGGCGATGGGCGACTGCCATTCGTTCTCGCGGATCTTGATCCACGCGAGCCCCTGCGCGCCGTAGATTTTCACGAACTCGGTGAGCTCGTCGATCTCCTTGCGGGTCAGGCTTTCGCCGCCGGGCACGCGCATGGCCTTCACCAGCTTGGCGGAGGCGAACAGCTTGAAGCCGGAATTGCTGACGATGGAGGTCACGTCCTGAAGCTCAAGGCCGAAACGGGTGTCGGGCTTGTCCACGCCGTAGCGGGACATGGCCTCGTCCCACGTCACGCGGGGGAACGGGGCGGGAATGTCCACACCGAGCGCTTCCTTGAATACGCGGATCATGAGGCCTTCGGCCATATCCATGACCTGCTTTTCGTCGGCGAAGCTCATTTCAATGTCGACCTGCGTGAATTCCGGCTGACGGTCGGCACGGAGGTCTTCGTCACGGAAGCAGCGCGCGATCTGGAAATAACGGTCGAGCCCGGCGATCATGCAGAACTGCTTGAACTGCTGCGGCGACTGCGGCAGGGCGTAGAACTGGCCGTGGTTCAGGCGCGAAGGAACGAGATAGTCGCGCGCGCCTTCGGGGGTCGACTTGGTGAGGATGGGCGTTTCCACTTCAAGGAAGCCCTGCGAGGCCAGCTCATTGCGGATGGCCATAGCGGTACGGCTGCGCAGCGCGAGGTTGCGGGCCATGCGCGGGCGGCGCAGGTCGAGGTAGCGCCACTGGAGGCGGAGGTTTTCGCCAGCCTCCACGCGATCCTCAATCTGGAAGGGCGGGGTCTTGGACGTGTTCAGCAGCTTCCATTCGCTGACCACGACTTCCACTTCGCCGGTCTTGAGGTTGGGATTGACCATACCTTCCGGGCGGGGGCGCACCTTGCCCTTCATGGCAAGCACATATTCCGAACGCAGCGCACCGGCCTTTTCGTGGGCTTCGGGGGCGTATTCGGGGCTGAAAACGATCTGCGTCAGGCCGAAACGGTCACGCAAGTCCACAAAAATCAGGCCGCCGTGGTCACGCCGGTACTGCACCCAACCCATGAGGCAGACTTCCGCCCCGTTGTTGGCCCCGGTCAACTCTCCGCACGTGTGGGTGCGCGTCCAGCCGCCAAGCGGCTGGCAGGCGACCGACAGTTCCTTCTGTTCTTCGCTCATACCAAACATTCCTTTACAAGCTATTTCTGAAGCCGGGCCACAACATCGGCAAACGCCACGGAAGCCTGTTCGCCGCTGTCCATATCCTTGAGCATGACCGTTTGGGCGGCGAGCTCGTCTTCACCAATGAGGAGGCAGAAGCGCGCGCCGGACTTTCCGGCCTGACGCATGGCGCTCTTGACGCTGCGGGAAGAAAAGCCCATTTCGCCGCGGAATCCCGCATCGCGCAGGGCCTGCGTCAGCCCATAGGCGGCGTCGCGGGCGGCGTCGGTCAGCACGACCGTAAAGAAATCGGGGCGGGCGGCTCCCGCTTCCGGCTGGGGAAGCAGCAGCGCGAGGCGTTCCATGCCGCAAGCGAAACCAAGGCCGGAGACGTTGGGGCCGCCGAGCTGTTTGACGAGGCCGTCATAACGCCCGCCGCCGGCCACGGTGCCCTGTGCGCCGATCTGGTCAGACACGATTTCAAAGGTGGTGCGGGTGTAGTAGTCCAGCCCGCGCACCAGCCGGTGGTTGATCACGTAGGGCACCTTTTCGGCGTCCAGCAGGCGGCGCACCGTATCGAAATGCGCGGCGCAGTCGGGGCAGTTGTGATCCAGAATCTTGGGCGCTTCGGCGGTGTGCTCCTTGCACGAGGGGACCTTGCAGTCCAGCACGCGCAGGGGGTTGGTCACCATGCGGCGGCGGCAGTCTTCGCACAGGGCGCTCTCATCCAGCTCGGAGAGCCACTTGCGCAGCGTCTCGCGGTAGGCGGGGCGGCATGTGGGGCAGCCCAGCGAATTGAGCTGGAGGCTCAACCCCTTGAGGCCCAACGCTTCGAGGAAGCGCATGGCCATCGTGACCAGTTCGGCGTCCGCGTAGGGTTCGGAAGGCCCAAGGCATTCGCAGTTGATCTGGTGGAACTGCCGCATGCGGCCCTTCTGGGGGCGCTCGTAGCGGAACATGGGCCCGATGGTAAACAGCTTGGTTACGGCGTCGCCGCTCCGCCCGCTTTCGATATACGCACGCATGACCCCGGCGGTCGCTTCGGGGCGCAAGGTCAGGGAACGGCCCTTACGGTCGGGGAAGGTATACATTTCCTTCTGAACCACATCGGTTTCCGTCCCGATGCCCCGGCAGAAAAGTTCCGTCCGCTCAAGGATGGGGGTGCGCAGTTCGGTAAAGCCGTAACGGGAAAAGGTTTCCCGCGCTACGGCTTCCATATGGGTGAAAGCGTCGCTGTCCGGAGAAAACAAATCGGCGAAGCCTTTGATCGCGGTAACGTTATCGCTCATGGCCTGTACTCGTGGTTCGGTGTGACGTTGGGATCGGATGGGCGTCCGAACGAAACAGGATAGAGCAATCGCAGGCCGTTGTCAAAAAAGGACGGCCCGAAGCCCACATATCTTCCCCTCCCTTTTGCCGCCTCCGGTCACGCAACGGACATGAGGCCGCTCCGTTACACTTTCCAGCCGGAACCTCCGGCTATCCATGCAGCCATGCAGCCTTTCGGGCTTGCTGCCCTTGAGTTTTGCCCCACCGGTTACACATGCAGCCATTACAGGCAGTCAGACCTACCGTCCGCCGGAGATGCTCCCCTCCGGTTCCAGATGCAGCCACGCGGATGGCGTGCCCCTGAAGAGGAACGGGCCTCCTGTTACGGATGCAGCCATGCTGCGAGTCCGAGCAGGACGGACGACAGCAGCAGGGACAGCGCTGCTGCGGCGGAACAGCAAGGAACCATCAGGCAGCCAACGACCCCCGCCAGCACAAGCGATTCCCGCGCCCGGCGGCCTCCCGCCCCGCTCCTCCGGGAGAAAAATTGAAGGTGCAGGCGAAGGGCCACGAAACCGCCCCGAACAAAACCGGAAAACAGCGTTTCACCGCTCCCCAAAAGAACTCCACACGCGGCCCCCTCCGGGCCCCGTGAAGCCAAAGGCTCCGGCAAGGCCGAGCGCCAGCCGGAACGCCGCCGCACCCGAAACGAAGGCAATGAGCAGGTTCTCCAGCGTAAGCATCATCCAGCGTTCCATAAATACGGCAAGGCAACATGCCGCAAGCGGAGGCAGCAGATCCGCCGGGCCAAGGCAAGCGTCCACCGCCGTTTCCCGTCCGCTACATGGCAAGGATCCCGCGAATGGCGTTCACAAGGATAAAACCGCCGCAGAAGATGCAGACCCATGCGACCATCTTGCGGAGCTTCATGGTGTCCATACGGTTGGCCATGTACACGCCGAGGAGGATGCCGAGGATCTGGATGACGATCATCAGCGCCCCGACCTTATAATCGATGGCCCCGTGCAGGAAATTGGCGACGGTGCCGGAAAGGGCGACCGGCACGGAATAGACCTGCCCCGCCCCGATGGCGATGAGCGGCGGGAAGCCGAGCGCGATCATGATCGGCACGGAGAGCACAGGCCCGCCCGCGCCCGTCAGCCCGGCGACGAAGCCCACGCCGCTGCCGACGGCGAACAGCACCCAAAAGCGCGACCGCCGTCCCTCTTCCATAAAGGAAAAACGCCGCCCCTTCACCGGACAGAACACCAGCGCGCCCGCCAGCAGGATCAGCAGGGCAAGGATGAGATTCAGGTACGGCGCGGCGGTGAAGGCCTTCACGTCAGCCCCCACATATGTGAACAGGAACCCGCCGATGCAAATGGGGATCGTCGCTTTCCAGTCCACATGGCCGAGCCTGATGTACAGCCAACTGCACAGGCTGGTCGTGAAAATGAACGTAAACAGGGTAGTCCCCATCGCCACATGGCTGCCCAGCCCGGCAAGGTAGACAAGAGCCGGAATCAGGATGATCCCCCCCATGCCGGTACACCCGACAAGAAACCCGACGATGAAGCCAACGATGATCATCATTCCCATCAACATGGACGTGCACCTTCCTTTACCGGGAAGCCTTCCCCTCCCAGCATGACAAAGCCGCACCACCCCTTGGCGGTACGGCATCCTTTCCGCGTCAGGCCCTGCTTATGCTTCCGAAGGGCGCTCCGCCCTCGCCAGCAGGAACGCCGCTTTCTCGGCGCGGGGGCGCTGCTTCACCTCCCACTCCAGACGGCACGCGGAAGAGGCGTCCGGCTGCGCCACGCAGCACACCAGCTCGACGGGGCGGCGCGACCGCGTATACTTCGCGCCGCGGCTTCCCGCGTTGTGCTCCTTCAGCCGCCGCCCCATGTCCGTCGTCACCCCGCAGTACAAGGTGGCGTCGGCGCATCGGAGCAGATAGACATACCACATGGCTTCCCCTCGTGCGGAGGCCCCCATGCAACGGCCTCTTCCCGCTAAAAAACAGCCCTTCAAACGTGTTCCGAACCCAGCCCGGAAGCTCCACGCGGGGCATCCCGGATTCAATCCCGCCCCCAAAGGGAAGCGCACGCTTCTTTCCCGGATTTTTCCGTACGAGGCCGTGTCTTGTTTTACATTTAACTATTTGAAATCATTGAAAGCAATATTTTGTAACTTAAAAAATAGTTACATAATTTCAACAGATTATATCCAGTTGACGACACGGCCTAGGCAATGGGGCGTACCGGGCGGACTCTCGGAATGCCGAACAGGATGGCGAATACGGCAGCCACCACAAGCAGCATGCAGTACCAGTTGTTCCCGGCAATGGACAGGGGCGAAAGCTTCGCAATGGAACCGGCCAGCAGCAACTGCGCCCCATAAGGGATGAGCCCCTGTACGACGCATGAGAAAATATCAAGTAAGCTGGCGCTGCGCCGCCTGTCAACTCCGTTCGAGACCGCGATTTCGTGCGCCACCTTGCCCGTCAGGATGATGGCCACCGTATTGTTCGCCGTGCACAGATTGGCAAGCAATACCAGCAGGCTGATGCAGCATTCGCCCGCCTTCACCGGGGACTCGGCGGAGAGTTTCCGGGCCAGCCCGTTCACACGCTCCAGCAGCCAACTGATGCCGCCGTGGTAACGCATGAGCTCCCCAAGGCCGCCCACCAGCATGGAAAGCACCATGATCTCGTTCATGCCCACAAAACCGCTGTAAATGTCCTTGCACCACCGGATGGGCGTATAGCCGTCTACGGAGGCAATGCCCACCGCGCCGGTAAACACGATGCCCGCCAGCAGCACGATGAACACGTTCACGCCCGCGAGCGCCATGACCAGAATGGCGAGATACGGGATCACGCGGATAAACTGATACTCCTCATGCCTGACCACCTGCCCCGAAGCCCCGGCGAACCACAGCAGGGCCAGCGTGACGAGCGCGGCGGGCAGGGCGATGAGCAGGTTCATGCGGAACTTGTCCTTCATCTCGCAGCCCTGCGTGCGGGTGGCGGCAATGGTCGTATCCGAGATCATGGACAGGTTGTCCCCGAACATGGCCCCGCTCATGACCACGCCGAGAAGCAAGGCCAGCGGGATGTCGGTCTGTTCGCCCACGCCCACCGCAATGGGCGCGATGGCGGCCACGGTTCCCATGCTGGTGCCCATCGCCGTGGAAATGAACGCCCCGATGAGGAACAAGCCCGGCAGGATCATGGACGGGGGCAGCAGTGAGAGCCCGAAATTGACCGTGGCCTTCACCCCGCCGATGGCCGAAGCCACGGATGCGAACCCGCCCGCAAGCAGGAAGATCATGCACATGGTAATGATGTTGATTTCACCCACGCCCGAAAGGAACACGCCGATCTTTTTGTTCAGATCGTCCTTGCCCTGAAGGATGGCGAGCACGATGGCGGGGATGATCGCCACCGTCGCGGAAAGCTGATAGAACGGCATATCCGTCCCGGCTACGGTCAGGGCTATGCCCGTCCCAATGAACAGGGCAAGAAAGACGATCATGGGCAGCAGCGCCCTGAAGTTGGCTTTTTCGGACATGGGACACGCTCTGCGGCAGGTCTCGGTTTGGGAAAGGCCCGGTTTGGGCAAACGACGGGCGTTCAGCTTATATCAATGTATGCAGATAAACAATGCCCAATCCGTCCCTCCCCGTCCCTTCCCCCTTGTCGGCGGGAACGGCTTTACGCTACACTTGCGGCATGGAGACGAACCGCCCATGAAATCCTGCCGGCTCACCGAGGTCAAAAGCTACAATGTCCCGTTCGCCAGACTGCCGCGCCCGGTGTTCTGGTTCAACGACTCGTTTGAGGCGGGCACCTGGAGCGACCTGCACCGGCATGAGCACTGGGGCGAGCTGGCGTTCATGCGCTCAGGATACATGGTCATCTGCACCGAACTCGGCAACTATGCCGCGCCGCCGCAGAGGGCCGTCTGGATACCTCCCGGCCTGACCCACGAATGGTACATCCCGGAACCGTCCGTGGACAACGCCCTGTACATCATGCCCCACGTCCTGCCTCCCGGCCCCCGGTTCCAGCGTTACCACGCCATGGAGGTTTCGCCCCTCGTCCGCGAGCTCATCCATGCCCTCGCCCCGCAGCCCTGCGACTATGAGGAGCCCGGCCCCGTGGCCCGGATGGTCTCCGTCCTGCTCGACCAGCTCCCCCTGCTCCCCGAAGTGGGCTTTCCCCTCCCCATGCCCCGCGACCGCCGCCTCGTCGCCCTGTGCACCGCCCTCCTCAACGAGCCGGACTCCCCGGAAACGATCCGCGAATGGTGCACGCGCCTCGGCATGTCCGAACGCACCCTCGCCCGCCTGTTCCAGCGCCAGACCGGGGAATCCTTCGGGCGCTGGCGCCAGCGCATCCGCCTGCACCATGCCCGCGCCCAGCTTGAAGCGGGGGAAAGCGTCACCGCCGTGGCCCTCAACTGCGGCTACGCCTCCGTTTCCGCGTTCATCGCCGCCTTCAAGAAGCTCTTCGGACGCACGCCGGGCCAGCTCGCCCGCTGACGCGCACGCCGCTTTCCCGCCCCTTCGGGGCAGCCATCTCCCCACGCCCGCACTCCAACGCCCGCCTCCAGCCCACCGTGTCCACGCGGTATCTGCCGGATGTGGGGGCTCTAGTATTATGCCTGTCCATCCCACCGCGCCTGCGCAGGCATCCTCGCCAACGCTACCGACTTCCCAATGATGCCAACGGATCCATAGCCCTTGATTGATGCCCTGTTACGCCCATTGATTCCCTTGAACCCTTCCAAGGCATTTGCTGGTGAGCCCAATGACGAAAAGCTGCGTCATAAAAAGGCTGATGCCTTGTTTCTTGCGCTGTGTCGCCATGTTACTTATAATTATTTGAAATCATTAAAATAATCTTTTTCGTAACTTGAAAAATAGTTAGATAA
>URTO01000083.1 GCA_900550745.1 uncultured Desulfovibrio sp.
CTCCAGAGCCTTGCGGATCAAAACGGAAGCTGTGGCATAGTATGTGGTTGTTTCACCTCCACAGCGCGGTGAAAATACGGCCTTTTTCTCCAGTTTTCCCCTTGGCGGAATCCACGGCAAGGCATTTTGCCGGTTATTCCTTTGGAACTTCAAGGAAAAAAGCATCAATCATTTTCTATGGCGCAGCCATAACGCAAAGAACGGAGCAGGCCCCTTATAGCCGGATACGTTCGCGGAGAAAGCCGCCCTCCGGGGCAGGCGTGGGGGAAGGACGACTTCCACCTTCCCCGTGCGGGTCACCCGGATGAGCGTGCGCTTGCGACGGGCCGATCCCCGGCGGATGGTGAAAGCGATGGACTGCCCGTTCCAGGAAAGGCGTTCGATACCCTCCTCAGGGCCTTCGGCTGGTTTATGGGCAAAGCAAGAGAACCGCACGGAACACTCCTTGAAAGCAGGGAAAGGGCGCCATAAGCGGAATAACGGGGCCCTGTCATAGTATGTGGTTGTTTCATTTCCACAGCGCGGTGAAAATACGGCCTTTTCCTTCAGTTTTCCCCCTGGCGGAATCCACGGCAAGGCATTTTGCCGGTTATTCCTTTGGAACTTCAAGGAAAAAAGCATCAACCATTTTCTATGGCGCAGCCATAACGCAAAGAACGGAGCAGGCCCCTTATAGCCGGATACGTTCCTTGAGGGAATCATAAACAGGGGGGCAGCGCAGGAGGCTGGCGACCTTACAGGCGATCAGCCCCGCGAGCAGGCTGCCCGGAAGGCAGGTGTACGTACCCGACATCTCCGTGACGAGGACAACGCCCGTCAGCGGCGCGCGTACCGTTGCCGCGAAATAGCTCACCATGCCGAACAGCACATACGGCTGCGCCGAACCGGACGCCAGCCCATGCGCCGCCAATGCCGAGACGGGCAGATCCGCCCAGAGCCTCCCCCACAGCGCGCCGAGGCACAGGATAGGCATAAGGAGGCCGCCCGGAATGGCCGCGACGGTGCTGTATTGGGCGAACAGGTACTTGAACGCCAGCAAAAGGAGAAGCGTCTTCAGGGCCACATCGTGCTCGCCCACGAAGATGATCAGGCCCTCCCCCCCGCCGATCAGCAGGGGCGCGAACAGCGCGAGGCATCCGGCAAGCAGCAGCGGCGGCAAGGCCCTCCAGCGATCCGGGATCAACGTCTGTCCGGCCTCCCTGTCGTGGAGCCACAGGAGGGTCTTGTTGTACCCTACCCCAAGCACCCCGAATACCGCACCCTCCAGCGCCACGATCCAGAAGGAGGACAGCGGAGGGGCCTCGAACCCGGCAAAAGGAAGGATGCGCCCCATGCCGAACACGATGCGGATCATGAGGTGCGCGCCAAGGGCCGCCGCGCACGCCGCCACCAGCAGCGAAGCATCCCTCCGGGACTTCATTTCCTCAAAGGCGAACAGCACCCCAGCGGCGGGCGCGCCGAAGGCGGCGGCAAGGCCTGCCACGGCCCCGGCCACGACATAAGGGCTCCCGGTCAGGGCGTGCGGGGCCGAGGGCCTCCAAAGCGCATGGAACCCCGCGCCCACGGCCCCGCCCATTTGAATGCTCGGCCCTTCCCGGCCAAGGGCAAGCCCGCCGAACAACGCCAGCCAGCTCCCCAAAAATTTTGCAGACAGCACGCGCCACCATGTGAAGGAAAGACGCCCGGCCAAAGCCAGCTCCGTCTGCGGAATGCCCGAACCGCTGATGAGCGGCTCCTCCCTGACGATACGCCGGAGGATCACGGCCAGCGCAGCCAGCACGCCGAACCAGATCGGTATTGTCCACCACACCTCACGCCAACCTTCCAGCCAAAGCGCCACACGCGCCGCGGCCCGATCGTGGGACAAACGGAGAAGGCCGACCACGCACCCGGCGCAAAGCCCAACCGCCAACCCGCGCATGGCCAGCATGGGCAGGACGGACTTTGCGGATGCGGAATAAATCGGATTGGACATGGAACCTGCTCCTTGTTCACGCCCCCCCACATACAGGAGGAACGGCAAAGCATGACATCGACGCCGCGCATGCAGATCCACGTCCCCCCGCACACGGGAGGAGCAACCTTGCATCGCCCCAACGCCTCTTTCCGCGCCATCACGCCCCCCGCACGCCGGAGGAACGAACCTCCATGATGAGACAACCCGCTTTTGTTTGATACTATTTATTCCATATTGCCTTATGGGTGAATATTCCGTACTTCTGCCTGAAAGTGTCATCGAAAACAGCACAAGCCACCCTGTCAAAGGAGACTATCATGTTTTACGACCTGCTCGTGCATGTGGATCTGCCTGATGAATCCCGCTTCGTCATGGCCCTCGGCAATATCAGCAACTATCTCGCCGCGCTGAACGGCGAACCCTGCACCGTCGTCCTGCTCGCCAACGGCGGGGCGGCCCGTTTCCTCGCCCGGAAAGACAACGCGCAAACTGAAACCATCGAGAAGCTGGCCCAAGCCGGGGTTTCCTTCCGCGTGTGCGCCAACGCCATGAAGAAGGTCCCCATCACCAAGGAAGACCTGCTCCCCTGCGTTGAAGTCGTACCCGCCGGCGTTGTGGAGCTCGTCCGCCTCCAGCGCGAAAACTTCGCCTACATCAAGCCGTGATCCCCAAAACAGCCGGGGCCCCGTTGTCCTCAAGGCCCTTTCCCCTCCACCGAAGCCTTCGGCGGAGGGCTTCCTTTTTATGAAGGCAACATGAAAAAGCACATCCTCATAGGCGCCCTCTTCGCGCTCGCGCTGCTCGCCTCCGTGGTGCGGGCTTCGGAAACCGTCGAACAAACCGATCTGGCGGATATGTTCCAAGGCTTTGACGGCACGTTCATCATGTACGACGAAGGGGCAGGCCGCTATACGGTCTTCAACAAAGCCCGGAGCGAAACCCGCTTTTCCCCCTGCTCCACCTTCAAGGTTTTCCATGCGCTCATCGGGCTGGACAGCGGCGTTCTGGATCGCGACGACGCCCGCACCCTCATGAAATGGAACGGCAAGCCCTCCTCCATCGCCGCGTGGAACCATGACCAGACGCTGGCTTCCGCCATGCGCCATTCGGTGGTCTGGTACTTCCAGCGCGTCGCAGCGGGCATCGGAGAGGAACGGATGCGGCGGGGGCTGGATCGCATCGGCTACGGCAACCGCGACATTTCCGGGGGGCTGACCCGGTTCTGGCTCCAGTCCTCGCTCAAGATTTCCCCGCGCGAACAAGTCGGCCTCCTGCGCGCCCTCTTCAACGGATCCCTGCCCTTCGCCGCCGAGGACATCGCCGTCGTCAAGCGGGACATCACGCTGTCCTCCAAGGACGGCGTGCGCTTCATGGGCAAGACAGGCTCAGGCTCGGACGGTACCGGCAGGAGCGCCATCGGCTGGTTCGTCGGCGGCGTGGAAACCCAACATAACCGCTGGTCATTCGCCGTGAACATCCAAGGGCCGGACGCCTCCGGCATACGGGCCAGAGGTATAGCGGAAGCGGCGCTCAGGCGGCTCAACATCCTGCCCTAGCGTCCCCGCCCCCCGGAAAGGCGGTTGCGCCGCCGCCCCTCAAAAGCTACAGTCTTTCCGGCGGGCCACCCGCTCACTGTCCCCGTGCCCCACACGGGGCGGCGGGCGCATCCATAAGCGCGGGCCGATTTCGCCGTGCGGCCTGCTTCCAGCCTCATCGTTACTCTAACCCCATGAAACGCCATGAACAAACCTTTCAAGCAGGATTGGCGCTACGCGCAGGCCAACCGCGAAGCCCTGCTGACGCTGGGGGCCTATGGCCTGTATTTCGTCTGGTGGTACGCGTGCGCCTATGGGCTCGGCGGCGGCGACCCGGAAGGGTACACGTACATCTTCGGCCTGCCCGCATGGTTTTTCCTGAGCTGCATCGCGGGGTATCCGCTGCTGTCGGCGCTCCTGTGGTTCATGGTCCGCCGGTTCTTTAAAGATATCCCTCTCGATGAGGAAAGCGGCCCCCAAAAGCGGGAAAGCCCTGAAGCCGCCGGCGAGCGCCGCCCGGAGGCCTCCTGATGGCCCAGCTCAGCACCATCGCCCCGGTCGTCATCTATCTGGCCCTGTCCTTCCTCGCCGCGCTGTGGGCCCGGAAACAATCCCAAAAGACATCGGACTCCCACGGGTTCATTGAGGAATATTTCATCGGAGGCCGCTCCATGGGCGGCTTCGTGCTCGCCATGTCCATCATCGCCAGCTACACCAGCGCGAGCAGCTTCGTGGGCGGGCCGGGGGTAGCCTACAAGCTCGGCCTGAGCTGGGTCCTGCTGGCCATGATCCAAGTCCCCACGACCTTCCTCACGCTCGGCGTGCTCGGCAAGCGCTTCGCCATCATGGCCCGCAAAACCCGCTCCGTGACCCTGACCGACTTCCTGCGCGCCCGCTACCGCAGCGACGCCGTGGTCATCCTCTGCTCGCTGGCCCTGCTGATCTTCTTCATGGCGGCCATGCTGGCCCAATTCATCGGAGGGGCGCGGCTCTTTCAGGCCGTGACCGGCTATCCCTACATCGTCGGGCTGGCGCTCTTCGGGTTCACGGTCATCCTGTACACCGCCGTGGGCGGCTTCCGGGCCGTGGTGCTCACCGACGCCATCCAGGGCATGGTCATGGTTTTCGCCTCCGTCGTGGTGCTCGTCGCCGTGGTCAACGCGGGCGGCGGGATGGAACGCTGCGTCGCCACCCTCAAGGCCATCGATCCCGGCCTGATCACGCCCACCGGCCCCGGCGGAACAGTCCCCCAGCCCATGATCCTGTCCTTTTGGGTACTCGTGGGCCTCGGCATCCTCGGCCTGCCCCAGACCTCGCAGAAATGTATGGGCTACAAGGATTCGCGCTCCATGCACGACGCCATGATCATGGGGACGCTCATCATCGGGTTCCTCCTCCTGTGCGTACACCTTGCCGGGACGCTGGGCCGCGCCGTCATCCCCGATCTGCCCGCCGGGGATCTGGCTATGCCCACGCTGATCATGGAGCTGCTTTCGCCTTTCTGGGCGGGCGTGTTCATCGCCGGGCCGCTGGCGGCGATCATGTCCACGGTGGATTCCATGCTCCTGCTCGCCTCCGCCGCGATCATCAAGGATCTGTACATCCATTACGGGCTGAAAGGCGACGCGTCGCGTATGACGCCCGCACGCCTGCAAACCATGAGCCTCGCCTGCACCGCCGTCATCGGGCTCATCGTTTTCGCCTCCGCCATCGAACCGCCGGATCTGCTGGTCTGGATCAACCTCTTCGCATTCGGCGGGCTTGAAGCCGTCTTCCTCTGGCCGATCATCCTCGGCCTCTACTGGAAGGAAGCCAACGCCTCCGGCGCGGTCGCCTCCATCGTGACGGGCGTCGCCTGCTTCTTCGCCCTCAGCATCCTCAAGCCCGGCATGGGCGGCATCCATGCCATCGTGCCCACCTCCATCGCCGCCTTCGCCGCATTCGTCATCGGCGCAAAATGCGGACGCCCGGCCTCGGACGACGTCATCCGCCTGTTCTGGGGCGAAGGGGACGGGACAAACTGAACGCATGACGCTCTTGGGGGGAACGTTTTTGAAGAAAAGGGGGAGCAGCGCCCCATACTTTCCCCCTCTTTTCCCCAAAATCCAGCCCTCCCTTTCCAATGGCTTTTCCAAGCACGGCTTTTCCAAATGGCTCTGTCATAGTGTGTGGTTGTTTCATCTCCGCAGCACGGTGAAAAGACAGCCTTTTTCTCCAGTTTTCCCTTTGGCTGAATCCATAGTTGAGGCGTTTTTCTGGTTATTTCTTTGGAATTTCAAAGAAAAAAGCACCAACCATTTTCTAGGACACAGCCTTCCAAATATCGAAAAGGCGAATGGTTCCCCCTCGTCAGTTCGCTCCATGAACGCATGAGCGAAATCTTGTATTAGATCTGACCTAGGCTACGGTTAGGGGCTCCCTATGAACGTAAGGGAGAACCCTTGCCGCACCGAGGTCGAGAAGCTGGGTGCTCTTCTCGGACACGGGGCGGGCACACGCTCAGGGGGCGGAATCCGATGGGCCGCGTATGCACAGGTCTGCCGCTCTCCATTTCCACAATGAAGCCAAGCCATGCCGCGTATGGCGGGGGCCGGAGACATTCGCTGTTCTGTTCTCTTTTGCAATAGCTCATCTGGTATGTTGACCTGTTACGGCGTCATTTTTCATTGAAGGCGTGAATGTTTCGGAGGCCGCCGTCACTTGTGCGGCGGTTCAGCCTGTTGTATCCTCCCTCACTTTCACAGACAAGCGCGGAATGCTTGAGAGAGCGTTTTCCGTAGCCTTTGCCGGTTCAGGCCGGCCCCAAGGAGTTTTTGCATGACCATGACCAACGGCGGCGACCAGACCGCTCAGCTTACAGTCCTCGGCACCGGTCGCCTTCCGCAGCCCGAAGGCGGCCCGCGGGCCGGCCTTTTGGAAGTGTTCCCCAACCGGTTCCCGCATCGCCCGTATGTCGTCAGCATGGCGTTTCCCGAATACACGTCCCTGTGCCCCGTGACCGGACAGCCCGACTTCGGCACGATTGTGGTGGAGTTCATCCCCGATCAGAAGTGCGTGGAATCCAAGAGCTTCAAGCTGTATATGTTCGCCTACCGCAACCACCAGTCCTTTATGGAAAGCATCACGAACACTATCCTTGAGGATTTCGTGGAGGCGCTTGATCCGATGTGGTGCCGGGTGAAGGGGCTTTTCTCGCCGCGCGGCGCAACGTACCTGCATGTCTTCGCCGAGCATTACAAGAAGCTTGACGACCCGGCCAAGGCTGAGGAAATCCGGCAGGCCGTCGCCGACTGGAAGCGCGAAGCTGCCCCCCATACGTGGGACAAGTAGCCATGCACGCGCTGCTCATCGACATCGGCAATACGTCCCTGAAAATCGGCGTGGCGGGGATAGAGGGGCTTTTGGCCTCCTATACGCTGCCTACGGATACCCGGCAGAGCGGCGACGGGCTTGGGCTCCAGCTTGCCTATCTGCTCGGCCACGCCGGATTCGGCACGCCCGCGACCGGGCCGGGCAATGTGGCGCTCGACGGGTGCGTGATCAGTTCGGTCGTCCCCGGCATGAACCCGCTGGTGGCCCATGCCTGCGAACGCTTCCTTGAGCTGACGCCCCGGTTCGCGCACCGTGATTTGCCCATTCCGCTGGAAAACCGCTATGAGCGGCCCAATGAAGTGGGGGCCGACCGTCTTGTCGGGGCTTTTGGGGCACGCCGCCTGCTGCCGGATGTCCGTTCCGTGGTGTCCGTGGACTACGGCACGGCGACGAACTTCGACTGTGTTACCGGAAACGCCTACCTCGGCGGCCTGATTTGCCCCGGCGTCATGTCCTCGCTTGGGGCGCTGGCGACGCGTACGGCGCAGCTTCCGCGTATCGCGTTGACGGCGCATGCGGACGTGCCCATTGTGGGGCGGAGCACGGTCACGAGCCTGAATCACGGTTTCCTGTTCGGCTTTGCGTCCATGACCGAAGGGCTGTATGCGCGCCTGACCAAGACGCTCGAAGGGCCGATCGCGTTCGTCGCCACCGGCGGTTTCGCCCCGGATGTCGCCCGCGTTGTGGACTGCTTCGATCTCGTCCGCCCGGATCTCGTCCTCGAAGGGCTGCGCCTGTTGTGGCTTGAGTCGAGGGATTGATTGAAGATGTGGGGGAAGGGGAGGGGGCTTTCTGAAGAAAGCCCCCTCCCCTTCACCCACGCCCCCATCC
>URTO01000084.1 GCA_900550745.1 uncultured Desulfovibrio sp.
GTGATTTCAAAACGTCCATTTTTATCTGTAGCCACCCGCACCAATGGGTTCTCTTCAACCGAAACCAAGGCTCCCGCAACACATCCTTCCGATACCGGTCATACGTAGCCATCATGCCGCAAAAGACGGGAAAGGCCGCGGCGGGGAGGACGGAAACGGGCAGGTTCAGGGGCAGGCCAATATACCAGATGGCGAACCCGTCGATGAGGATGGCGGCAAGGCCCGGCCAGCACCGTCCGAGAAGGGAAAAAAGCCCGGCCTGAAACAGCGCCTTCCAGACAATGCCCATGTTCAGCCATGCATAGGCGGTTCCAAAAGCAGGCCCGATGTACAGGCGTTCGGTGTGGAACGAGCCGTACAAAAAGACGGCGGTAAAGGTGAGGAAAGCGAGCAGGGCCCAGAAGCCGCGCCCAAGGCAGAACAGCAGGACGAAGAGCAGGGCGAGGCCTTGAAGGGCTTGATAGTACGGCGTGTAGACCTCAATGAGGATGTCCGTGAGCGCGGAGGCGCCCGTGGGCAGGATGAGCGGGGCGTACAGAAACAGGCCCACGGCAAGGAGCACGATGCCTTTGCGCCAAAGGCCGAAGAGGAAAAAGGCGAACGGGCCGAGCAGGTAGGCCCAGACGTTGAAGAGCAGGGCGGAGCTGACGGAAGGGCGGAAAAAGGGAACGCCGAAGAAGCGCCCGATAAGGGCGCTGGAGGCGATGGCCTCAAAACGGCTGTTCCCCAATGGGGCGTTTGCCTCGCCGGATGCTTGGGTCATTGCCGATCCTTGCGCTTGCGCTGCCGGATGGCGAGGGTCAGGCCCGCAAGCGCGCCCCCGATCATGCCTACGCCGAAGGCTCTGGGAAGGCTGTCGGAAAAACCGGCAAGCGCATACAGGACGCCCATCGAACCGCCGATGAGAATGCCGCGGAGCAGAAAATGTCGCATGATATCCCTGTCTCTAACGATTTATGAGTATAGGACTCTTTTCTCCATGTACGGTACATGCTACCGTCAAGCCCAAACGAGATCTTTTGAGTAGTCGATGCGGCGGCGGCATGTCAATGCGCATCGGTTCGATGCGGCGTTAGGGAAACGGATAACGTAAGGAATAGCTGATGAAATCTCCAGTTGGTACCCCTCTGTCGTTGATGGTGTCCGTATGCACGCTGTTTGCCTTGCTGCTTGTGGGCGGGTGCAAGTCAGAGGAAAAGGGCCGGACGGCTTCACTTCCCCCGCCGCTCGTGGGCGTCATGACCGTCGAGGAGCGCAATGTCCCGGTCAGCTTCACCTATGCGGGGCAGACGGAAGGTTCCCGCGCCGTCGAGGTGCGGGCGCAGGTTTCGGGCATCCTCATGCGCCGCGCTTATAACGAAGGGCAGTATGTCAAGCAGGGGCAGCTGCTGTTCGAGATCGAGCCGGATACCTACAGGGCGGCGCTCCGTCAGGCCAAAGGCGTCATGGAGCAGGCGCAGGCCAGGTTCACGCAGGCCCGCCAGAACCTGAACCGCGTCCTGCCGCTGTACAAAAAGAACGCCGTCAGCCAGAAGGACCGCGACGACGCCCAGGCCGCTTACGACAGCGCCAAGGCCGACCTCGATTCCGCCAAGGCCGCCGTGAGCGAAGCGGAAATCAAGCTCAGCCACGCCTATGTGACCGCCCCGGTCGCCGGGTTCGCCAGCCGCGAATACCGGACGGTCGGCAACCTCATCACCGCCGGTTCGCAGGACGGCAGCCTCCTGACCGTGGTGAACCAGAACGATCCCATCTACGCCAACTTCGCCATACCGAGCCCGCAGTTCATGCGCCTGCGCGCGCTTCAGGCACAGGGGCGGCTCAAGTCCGACGGGACTGTGGCTGAAATTACCCTCGCGGACGGGACGGTTTACCGGACGAAGGGGGCGATCACCTTCATCGACAAGCAGGTGAATACCAATACCAGCGTGGTCGCGGCCCGTGCCGAGTTCGTCAACCCGGATCTGTTCGTCCTTCCCGGCCAGTTCGTGCGCGTCACCCTTTCCGGCATGGAGCTGGTCAACGCCATCCTGATCCCGCAGCAGGCCGTCATCCAGACGCAGAAGGGCAGTATGGTCGTCGTGATAGGCGAGGGCGACAAGGCTGAGATGCGTCCGGTGGATCTCGGCGACAACTACGGCGACAGTTTCCTGCTGAACAAGGGCGTGAAGGCCGGTGAGCGCATCGTGGTGGAAGGCGGCAACAAAGCCGTTCCCGGCCAGCCCGTGCGGATTCGGCAAGCCTCCGTTCAGGATGTGGAGCTGCCGGATCAGCCCGTCGGCACAGGCCCCGGCAAGGCCGAGTAGGGGAGCGTCATGGAAAACAAACACGCCCCGTCACCGGAACAGGCTTCCGAAATCAAGGAAGGCTTTTTCCTCCGCCGTCCGATCTTTTCCACGGTCATCTCGCTCATCATCACGCTGGTGGGCGCGATCGCCATTTCCGTGCTGCCGATTGAGCAGTATCCCGACCTGACCCCGCCGCAGGTGGAAGTCAGCGCGAGCTACACCGGCGCGAGCGCCAACGTCGTCGCCGAAACCGTGGCTTCGCTGCTCGAAAGCCAGATCAACGGCGTCGACAACATGATCTACATGAGTTCGGTCAGCTCAGGGACCGGAAGCATGAGCCTGACCGTCTCCTTCAATGTGGGCACTGATCCTGATCAGGCGACCATCGACGTGAACAACCGGGTTCAGCTTGCGCTGGCGCAGCTTCCGCAGGAAGTGCAGCGCATGGGCGTCTCGGTGCTCAAAAAGTCGTCCTCCATGCTCCAGATCATCTTCCTGACCTCGCCGGATCAGCGGTACAACACCATCTATCTCAGCAACTACGCGCTGCTGAACATCGTCGATGAGCTGAAACGCCTTCCCGGTGTGGGTGACGCCAAGAACTTCGCGGCGCAGGATTACTCCATGCGCGTGTGGCTCAAGCCGGACGTCATGAGCCAGCTTGGGGTCACGCCTGAGGACATCGCCACCGCCCTGCGGGATCAGAACGCCCAGTTCGCGGCGGGGCGCATGGGCGCCGAGCCCATGTCTCCCGGCGTGGGCGTGACGTGGCAGATCACCACGCAGGGCCGCCTGACCACCCCGGAACAGTTCGGCGACGTCATCCTCCGCACGCAGCCGGACGGCTCCATCCTCCGCCTCAAGGACGTGGCGACCATCGAACTCGGCGCGCAGAGCTACGATTTTGTGGGCAAGTACAACGGCCTCGAAGCTGTGCCCATCGGCATTTACCTTTCGCCGGGCGCGAACGCCCTCGCCACCGCCGAAGTGGTCAAGGCCAAGATGGAGGAACTGTCCAAGGCGTTCCCCGTGGGCGTGGCCTACAGCATCCCCTACGATACCACGACCTTCGTGAAGATTTCCATCGAGGAGGTGGTGAAGACGCTGTTCGAGGCGATGGTGCTGGTGTTCCTCGTGGTGTTCCTGTTCCTCCAGAACTGGCGCGCCACGCTGATCCCCTGCCTCGCCGTGCCCGTGTCCATCGTGGGGACGTTCGCGGGCATGTATGCCCTTGGGTTCTCCATCAATACCCTGACCATGTTCGGCCTTGTGCTTGCCATCGGCATCGTGGTCGACGACGCCATCGTCGTGCTCGAAAACGTGGAGCGGCACATCAGCGACGGGCTGCCGCCGCGCAAGGCGACCGCCAAGGCCATGCAGGAAGTGACGGGCCCGGTCATCGCCATCGTGCTGGTGCTGTGCGCCGTGTTCATCCCCGTTGCCTTCACCGGCGGCATGGCGGGCCGCATGTACCAGCAGTTCGCCATCACCATCGCGGTGTCCGTGGTCATATCGGGCGCGGTGGCCCTGACCTTCACCCCCGCCCTGTGCGCCTTGCTGCTCAAGCCGGGGCATGGGGAGCCCAATGCCCTCTTCCGCAAATTCAACGGTTGGTTTGAAGGGCTCACCGGAAAATACGTCAGCATCGTCAAGATGCTGCTCCGGCGCAGCCTGCTTGCCGTGGGGCTGTTCGCGCTTGTGCTCGTGGGCATCGGCGGCGTGTTTGAGCGCGTTCCGGGCGGGCTCGTCCCCGATGAGGATCAGGGATACCTCATCGCGCTCATGACCATGCCCGACGGCGCGGCCATCAGCCGCACGTCCGCCGTGGTGGAAAAGCTCGACAAGGCCATCATGGGCGATCCGCTGGTTGCGGACGTGATGAGCTTCTCCGGCATGGACGCCGTGAGCGGTGCGGCCAAGACCAACGTGGCGACGTTCTTCTTCACCCTCAAGCCGTGGGACGAGCGCAAGGCCCCCGGCGACAGCTCCTTCGATCTTGCCCGCAAGCTGTACGGCATGGGCTTCGGGCTGGAGCAGGGTTCGTTCATCGCCTTCAATCCGCCGCCGATCAGCGGCATGAGCAACACCGGCGGCTTTGAAATGTGGCTCCAGGATCGTAACGGCAAGGGAAGCGAGGCGCTTTCCGACGTTGCGCAGAAGCTCGCGGGAGCGGCGAACAAGCGGCCCGAACTGCAGGGCGTGAGCACGTCGTTTACGGTCAACGCGCCGCAGCTTTTTGTGGAGCTTGACCGCGAGAAGGCCCGCACCCTCGGCGTGAACGTGTCCGATGTCTTTCAGACGATGCAGGCGACGTTCGGTTCCTCCTACATCAACGACTTCAACCTGTACGGGCGGACGTTCCGCGTCTACACGCAGTCGGAAAAGGATTATCGCGCACGCCCTGAAGATCTGGCTGAAGTGTACGTCCGCAACAAGCGGGACGAGATGATCCCCCTGACGGCCCTGATCAATGTGAAGCCCACGTCCGGGCCTCAGACCGTGGAGCGCTTCAACAACTTTCAGGCCGCCAAGTTCATGGGCAGCCCCGCCACGGGCTACAGCTCCGGGCAGGCTATGGCGGCGATGGAGGAAGTGGCCAGGGAAGTGCTGCCGGACGGGTATACCATCGCGTGGTCGGGCTCGTCGTATCAGGAAAAGCTGGTCAGCAGCGGCGGTTCGCTCGTTTTCGTGCTCGCGCTGGTCATGGTCTTCCTGATCCTCGCCGCGCAGTATGAAAGCTGGTCGCTCCCGCTCACCGTGCTGACCGCCGTGCCGTTCGGCGTGTTCGGGGCCATCACCGCCATCTGGCTGCGCGGCATCTCCAACGACGTGTATTTTCAGGTCGCCCTCGTGACGCTGATCGGCCTGTCGGCGAAAAACGCCATCCTGATCGTGGAATTCGCCGTCGAGCAATACCGCAACGAAGGCAGGGACGCGGCGCATGCGGCTGAAGAAGCCGCCCGCCTGCGTTTCCGGCCCATCGTGATGACTTCGCTGGCCTTCATCCTCGGCTGCGTGCCCCTTGCCGTCAGTACGGGCGCGGGCGCGGCCAGCCGCCACGCCATCGGCACCAGCGTCATCGGCGGCATGCTTGTTGCGACCCTTGTCGCGCCGTTGTTCGTGCCCTTCTTTTTCCGCTGGATCATGAGGGCATCTGAAAAGCTTATGGGCGCGGGAAGCAAGGAAAAGGAATAACCGGGAGAGGGGGAAGCCCTTCTCCAAAAGACTGTCCCTTCCCGCCTCTCCGGGCCTCTTTTGTAATGGAGGCAAGGGGCATATACTGGCTCATCGTTGCATTGCACGGCATCACGCCGGAGGAAATCGAAGACATTCCTGACGCCTTCGGAGCGGCGGGGGACGCGGCGCAGCCGTGGCCCACGCCGCGCTGAGGGGGTCCGGGGGGAATCATTCCCCCCGGGCAGGTTCGGGCGGCAGCCCGGCCGCCGGAGGCATTCCCCTGAGGAGGGAACACATGCGTATTGTTGTCGTAGGACTGATGGTGCTTGGCTTGGCGGGGTGCTCGTTCGCGCCGGACTACCAGCGCCCCCAAATGGAATTGCCGCAGGCGTGGAAAGATGCCGGGCAGGGGGAACAGCTTGACGAACAGTGGTGGAAGCGCTTCGACGATTCCACGCTGAACGCGCTGGTTCAGGAGGCGCTGGCCGCCAACCGCGACATCGCGGCGGCCGTGGCGCGGGTCGATTACGCGCGGGCGCAGCTTGGCGTGGCGCGTGCGGAACTGCTTCCGCTTTTGAGCGGGCAGGCGCAGGGGACACAGACCTGGGTGGACAACACCAAGATCACGAACGGCTCGACGTCGCCGTTCTCGGCGGGGTTCGGGGCGACGTGGGAAATCGATCTCTGGGGCAAGCTCCGCAACGCCAAGGAAGCCGCCATGTATCAGGTGCTCGGAACCGAGGCGGCGCAGCGCGGCATGAGGCTCTCCATCGCGGCGCAGGCCAGCAACGCCTATTTCCTGCTGCGGAGTCTTGATCTCCAGCTCTCGACCGCCGAGCGGACGGTCAAGACGCGTACGGATGCGCTCAGGATCTATACGGCCCGCTATGAACAGGGCCTCATCAGTGAACTGGATTTGAGCCGCGCCAAGACGGAGGTGGAAACCGCCAAGACCGCCCTCTACCAGACGCGCATTTCCCGCGATGCGGCGGAAAGCTCCCTGGAAGCCCTGCTCGGACGCTCGCCCAAGGAGATCATGGAAGGCACCGTGCAGCGCGGCATGACGCTGGAATCCATCCCCACGCCTCCGGTCATCCCGGCGGGCGTGCCTTCCGATCTGCTGGAGCGCCGCCCGGACATCCAGCAGGCGGAAATGGCCGTCAAGAGCGCCAACGCCAACATCGGCGTCGCCAAGGCCGCATGGTTCCCGTCCATTTCGCTGACCGGCCTCTTCGGGGTGGTCAGCCCCGAACTGCATACCCTGATGAGCAACCCGCTCCAGACGTGGAGCTACGGCGGGGCGGCTTCCGTGCCGCTGCTTGATTTCGGGCGCGTGAAGTACGGCGTCGAGGCTGCCGAGGCCAAGCAGCGCGAATCGTTGGCGACCTATGAAAAGACCGTTCAGGGCGCCTTCAAGGAAATGCGCGACGCCCTGACCCGCCAGCAGGAGATGAGCAACGTCGTCGCCTCGCTGGAACGCATGGTCAAGGAATTGCGGCTTTCCGTGGAGCTGGCGAATACGCGCTACGACAACGGCTATTCCTCGTATCTGGAAGTGCTGGACGCGGAACGATCGCTGTTCGACAGCGAAATGCAGCTCGCCGCCGCGCGCAGCGAACGCCTGTCGTCCATCGTCAATGTCTGCCTCGCGCTTGGGGGCGGCTGGAAGTAGCCTGAAAAGGGCGCTGCCGTGGAAGGGCCGCTCTCCGGGGAGGCCCTTTCCGTCCCCCGGCGTGGTGCCGAAGGCGGCAGGCCGCATGCCGGTTCGCTGGCGACGCTGGCTTTTGATGCCGATATGCCGAGGGCGGCGGGCTTGTACGCCGGGCGGGGCCTTTTCCCCGGTATTTTTCTTGGCTGTGTCATGGAAAAGGTTGATGCTTTTTTCCTTGAAGTTCCACAGGGATAACCGATAAAATGCCTTAGCCCTGTATTCCGCCAAGAGGAAAACCGGAGAAAAAGGCCGTATTTTCACCGTACTGTGGAAATGAAACAACCACAAACTATAACAAAGCCTTTTTTAAATTCCAAAGGAATAACGAATAAAACGCCCCAATCATGGAGCCATCAGCGGAAAAATTGGAGAAAAAGGCTCTATTTTCAGCATAATGCAAAAATAAGGCTCTGCTAGAGCATGTAGTTGTTTCATCTCCACAGTGCGGTGAAAAATACAACCTTTTTCTCCGGTTTTCCTCTTGGCGGAATACAGGGCTAAG
>URTO01000085.1 GCA_900550745.1 uncultured Desulfovibrio sp.
TACAATGATAGAGCTTGATAAACATCATAGCGACCGAAAAGGAAACTTAACAGTAGTAGAGAACCTAAAGACTGTCCCTTTTGATGTGAAACGCGCTTATTATTTGTATGATGTCCCTGGTGGTGAGAGTCGTGGTGGCCATGCGCATAAGGAGCTAAGCCAATTGATTATTGCTGCAAGGGTTTGTTGTACATGGCGGGTCAGGGTCACAGGCATTCTGGACTCCACTTCCTCCTCAAACATGCCGAGGACGCGGGGCGTCACGACGTGGTACTGGATGGAAGGCCCGTAAGCCTGTTTGACGGCATAGTTGTTTTCGTTTTCCCGCGAGCGGTAACCGGGCCGGAAGTACACGCCCATGTGACCGCCCGGCATCACGGCGATAAAAGGAAAACCGCCGCCAGCAACGCGGCTTTTGCCCTCACGACGTTCTCCCGTCCTGAGCGAGAACGTGAAATCCGGCCACTGATGAGGGCGCTTGCCGGGACGGGCTGTGATCTCTTCCGGCTCCACTTCGTAATGGATGAGTGGTTGGGCTTTGCTTTGGACCAAGATGGAGCCGGAAACCGTTTCACCGGACTTTCTTACCTGCCCGAGCTGCACGGCCTTTCGGAGAGCCTTGTCAGGAAGCGGAACCTCTGAAACGAGGTACTGGACAAGACCGGATCGGATATGGTCCATCACCTCGGAAACAGCCGGGACAAAGGCTTTCTGGATGGCCCAAGGGATGCCCTTGAGCTGTTGCATGGCCCGGTCAAAGTCGGTTTCATCGATGCGGATATCAAGCATGTCAGCTCCCGTTGCGGTACAGGTTGAGCCTGATGAGCCCGTGTTGATCCACGGCATCGTCGACGGTCCAGAGGGTGCCGTCGATCCGCATGTCTTGCCGGGGCCGGGGGAGCGGGACAGCCCCTTCCCCGGTGGACGGCACATGCAGCGCGCGGCGAAGCTGGTGCACGCCCCACGTTTCCACGTTGCTTTCATAGCGGCCTTCCGCGGGGGCCACGGCGTCATCCCAGATGCCGACGGTGTCGAGGCCGTCCACGTTCATGGGGACACCGAACTCGTCAGGGTTCAGGAAGGCATGTCGCACGTCGAAGGCGAGGGCTTCTTCAAAGAAATTCCGGCTCATGGAGTCCCCCTGACAAGCGACTTTACGTCCGCCTTGATTTCACGCAGGTCCAGCGACACGGCGTCCATCGTCGCTTCGGTTTTGGCCAGACGGCGCTCGTGGTCGTCCGTGCGGTCGCGCAGGGTCGTGAACATGCCCTCGTGCCGGGCCTGCGTGTTTTCGAGGCTCGACAGGCGCTCGTCCATCCGTCCGATGTAGATCGCGCTGGTGACGGCGGAGGAGCCGATGCCGACAAGGATGGCGACAAGCAGCGGTATGACAACCGACTGGATATACTTCATGATCAGATACTCTCTGCCTGTTCGATCCACAGTTGCAGCTCCCCGGCCTCCTGAGCCGGGAGGTGAACCCATTCCCCGGTTACGGTCTTCCATTGTCCGGCCTCCCTGTATGCCCATCCGTCAGTCACGAGGGCTCCCGGCGTCGCCGGAGCCGGGGGCAGGGCGCTTGTCCGTCCCGCCACGGCGTTGCAGCCACTGGTCAGCAGGGCCAGAGCGCACAGCGCGAGTGCGAGCTTGGCGGCGGTAGTCCCGAAAACCTTCAAGGAGCAGTTGAAGGATGCGGACAAGCGCGGCCCAGACATCACTTGCCGCCATTGGCCGTGTCGTCGGCGTTCTTGGCCTTGCCCTTGTTGCAGCCGATCCAGTTGAGCAGGCCGTACACGAGGCGGTAGAGCACGCCGGACCGTTCCGTGGGAGCGGGCAGGAACACGCAGATAAACGCGCATACGCCGGACAGGGCGGCCAGCCCCTGCGCGAAGACGCCGGATTGGGTATCCAGCAATGCCGAAAAATCCATGATGGCCTCCTACACGGCGCGGGTCATCCAGCCCGCGAGGAATTTGCGCTGCGAGAAGCTGCTCGCGGCGATGTCGAGGTATTTCTTGCCCTGTGCGGCGTTCAGCGCGTGGACCACGTCCCTTTCGGCGCGGTATTCAAGCACCAGCGCGAGGGCCTTGACGGTCTTCGGCCCCACGGCCCCGTCTTCGTCGAGGTCGTCAAAGAGCCGCTGTTCCTTGCCGTTGCGCCGGACGTAGTTCATGGCGTTGCACACGCGCTGGAGGAGTTTGCCGGAACCGCCCCGGCCCAGATTGACGGCCTGTTCGAACAGTTCGTTGGCCACCAGTTGCGGCCAGCGGGCAAGGCCCATCTTGTCCCACCACTGGACCCGGTAGAACGCCGTGACGAGGTCCTCCAGATTGGGAAGGGTGGTCAGGTGGCGCGAGAAGGCGAGGCTGCCCTGCTGGAAAGAGGGGTGCGCCTTGGCCGCGTCGATGAAATGCCAGCCCGGCCAGTCCGGGAAGAACGCCCGGGCGATGCCCGCATACGTCTCCCCGCCCTTGTCGCCGGGGACGTTGCACCAGTCGCCCTCGAACGTGCGGACAGGGTTGTAGGCGATGTTGAAGTCGGCGCTCATTGAGTGCCCTCCCCGGCGCTTTCGGGAGTCGCCTCTGGAGTGTCGGCGTCCCCGCAGGGGGCCGCGTTTTCGTCGGGAACTATCCCTTTTCTCTGCCCTCTCTTTTGGGCCTGCGCGGGCACGGGGGCCGTGACATGCAGCGGCGTGGCGTAGCCCTCGCGGATGAGCGCGTCGGCCTTGTCCGCGTCCAGCGTGACCGCTTCACCGGGAAGGAAGAGATGCTCGCCGTTATCAAGGGTGACGTGCAGGCGCACGTCCTTGGCCGTCTCGCCCATCACGCCACCGCCTTGATGAGCACGGTCGCGCCGGGCTGCTTGGGCCACGGCAGGGGGCGGGACTCGGCGATGGTGAAGATGCCGGAGGGGTCGTCCTGTTTGAACTGCTTGGAGAAGATTTCCACGGGGCCGGTGCAGTCCACGTCCATCGGCTGGCCGAACTCCATGACGTTCTCGGCGTCGGATGCGGCGAGCAGGGCATATTCGGGCGCGAGGTAGTATTGGACCTTGCCTTCGATGTCCTTGTAGGTGCCGGTCACCAGCCAGATGCGCAGGCCGTTCCAGATGCCCTTGAACTTGCTCTGGATGCTCGGGGAGAGCTGGCCGATGTTGATGTTGTTGCGGTCAAGGTCGTCGCGCACGTCGGGGTGCTTCCTGAAGGCGGCCCATGCCTTGCGGCCAAGGTAGAGGTCGGTCGCGCCGAGGTTGGTCTCCTCCTGAATCATTTCGTCGTAGGTCTGGAGGGAGTCCTGCAGGTCGGAGGTATCGCCGGTCCATTGGGCCGCGCCTTCGAGCACGACGGTGTGGGCCTGCGGACGCCGGAAGTCGACGGTGAACGTCTTGACCACCTTGCCTTCCACGGCGTCGAAGAGGTTGATCTTGCCGTGGACGATGGCCTGCGCGCACATGATCTCGACCATAGTGTCGATGTCGGCGCGGTGATCGTCCATGTCCTCGGCGATGGCGCGTTCCACGGGGTTCACGTTGAGGTCGTAGGGCGTCTGGCCTCCGGCGTGCTTGAGCAGGTCGGCGGCCTTGAACAGGCGTTTCGGGCGGAAGCGCGGGGCCTTGACCGCGAACGCGGCACCCTCGCGCCCGCTGCGCATGGTGCCCCCGGCGGCGTTGGCGATGGAGGGGAGCATGGAGACGCCGCGGGACACGACGTGCAGCTCGAACAGCTCGGTGGCCTTGGGGGACTGACGGCGGAACATATTGCCGAAAATATCGTATTTGACCGGGCGCTTGTTGATGACGCCGGTGAGGACGCGGGAATCGAAGTAGTCGATGTCGGCCATTGGTTTCTCCTTATGCATCTCCGGCGAAGACGCCGACCTTGCGAAGTTCGATGAGGGCCGCCTGCTGATCGGCGGCGGAAACGCCGTCGTCCCAGATAAGCTCGGAGGCGATGACGGCGGCGTGGACATAGACGAGCGCGTAGGCGTCGCCCTCGGCGGGGATGGCGACGTCTTCGGCCAGCACGCCGATCAGGGCGGCGGTTTCGCCTGCCCCGGGTTTGGCATAGGCTCCCACGGTCGTGGTGGAGGTGGCCGTGACGGTCTTTGCGGCGATGACGGTCCCGGCGAGCAGGGTCTGGGCGGTTCCGGCGCTCGAAAGCACGATGCGCTGCGTGACGACGGGGTGGTCCTTCAGGAAGACCCGGCGCTTGTACGATGCGATTTCCTGCATGGTAGGCTCCTTACAGGGATGCGATGCGGTCGATGGTTGAGGCCATGCCGTCGCTCTTGAGCCCGGCGCTGGTGTTGAGGGGGCCGGGCGTCTGGGCAGTCAGGTGGGCGAGGATGGCCTGTTGCGCCGGGGTTCCGGCAATCTGCCCGGAAGCGGGTGCGGGGGACGGGAGCAACGCCCCGAGCGCCTGAAGCTGCCCGGAGGTGATGCCGGCGGCGGCCAGCGTTTCCACGCGCTGGGCGGCTTCGGCCCCGGCAACCGCCGCGAACAGGGCCATGCGGTTGTCGAGGGCGGTTTGCACGGCCTGCTGCTGTTGCGTTTCCATTGCGGCGTTGGCTTCGGCGGCCCCCTGTTTCTTGGCGTCCGCTTCGATCTGCGCCAGCAGTTCGGGATGGCTGGACGCGAGTTCTATGCGATCCATAGGTTTCTCCTTGGTGGTGTTGATGAGCGCGATGAGCGCGTCCATGCCGGGCACGATGCCCGTGACGAGGCCCAGCTCGTGGGCGCGGGATGCCAGAAAGACCTGCCCGTCGCCCCATGTCTCCGGGGCGGACGCGTCGACCGGCATGTGCGCGGCGACGTCGGCCCGGAACATCGCGTGCAGTTCGTTGATGGGTTGCTGTAGGTAGGCTTTGACCTCATCGGTCAGCGGCTCGGCGTCGTTGCCCGCGGCCTTCCATGCGCCGCCGGTAAGGTGGGTGACGCGGACGCCGTATTTCTCGAGGAAGCCGGACTAGTCCATATGCCGACAGATGACGCCGATGCTGCCGACGGTGGCCGTGGCCGGGGCATAGACGCGCCCGGTGGCCGCCGCGAGGTAGTAGGCGGCGGAGGCGCACAGGCCGTCGGCGTAAGCGTACACGGGCTTCGCGGTTTGCGCAGCCAGCCACGCCGCCAGCTCAGGGACGCCGGAGGCCACGCCGCCCGGCGAGTTGAAGCGGAGCAGCAGCGCGGAGGCGGATCTGTCCCGCATGGCCAGCGAGACGGCGGCCTTGATGGTGTCGTGGCCGACGGCGTCCCACTCGGGATCGCCGTAACGGTGGATGGTGCCGGAAATGTCGATGACCGCCACGCCTTCCCGCACGGCGTAGAGGAGGGGGCCGCCGCCATGAGAGGCGATGGCGGCGGCCCGGGGCGCGGGTGCGGTGTCCTTGCCGTTGGAGGAGGCAAGCATGGCGTCGAGGGACGACAGGGCGTCGGGCGTGATGGCCCAGAGGCGTTCAGTCATCAGTTCGGCAAAAAGGGGATGAAGTTCAGGCATGTCACTGCACCTTTTCCGTGGTGGGGTCCGCGAACAGCGAGCTTTCGCGCTTGCGCTGCTTCACGACGCTGTCCAGATCGCGCCCGCGTTCGGCGAGGGCTTCCCGGCGGGTCTTGAGGCCGTAGTCGATTTCCTTGCACACGGCGTTGACCTCTTTCACGGGGTCGACATAGCCGCGGGCGGGGCCGATCCAGAGCGCGGAGGAATAGAGGCGCGGGGCGTCGTAAAAGTCCGGGGCCTTGGCCGGGAATTGCAGCTTGCCGCGCAGCCACGCTTCCTCGATGACCATCTGGAAAATGGGCTGGCAGTAGTGCGACACGAGCCACTGGCGGTAGAGCGTGAAGACCTTCCACGCCTCGAGCATGGCGGCGCGGGCGGAAGAGTAGTTGGTCTGGGAGAAGTCCTTGGCGATGACCTCGTAGGGCATGTCCACGGAGGCGGCCACGCTGCGCAGGACGAAGCGGCAGAACTGCTCGAAGTTCGGGGACGGGCTCGAGGTTTCGAGCATGTGCGGCCTTTCGTTGGGGTTGCCGTACATGATGGTGCCGGACTCGACGCTCTGGTAGTAGCGGGGCGGCTCGGAGGCGCTTTTCCTGCGGGCGTGGACGTAGTCGGGGAGGATGTTGTTGCCTTCGTCCAGCTCGATGAACATGGTGAGGCTCGAGGTGATGACCTGCGAGAGTAGCTCGTTGTCAAGGGAGTCGGAGAGGTGCCGGAACAGGTTCATGCCCGGGGAGAGCACCGGCACGCCGCGTTCCTGCTCCTCATCAAGGTGGCGGAATAGATGGAACACGCCGGGCCGGTGCCCAAGCCTCGCGGGGATGCGGGTGAAGTCCCGCGAGGTCAGGCTGGAAGGGGAGACGAAGCTCCCCAGAGAAGCCGGGGGCGGGGTGGCGAGCCAGTAGGCCGAGGGGGAGCCTGCCGCATCGTACTCAATCCCGTCCCGGATGGAGGGCGAAAAGCGTTTGTCAGAGGGCGTCATGAGCCGCGTCGGGTGGACGGCCTGGATGGCGAGGGAGAGCGGGCGCAACGGGTCACAGGCCATGACCGGGACATGCAGCAGCTCGCCCTGTCGGAGCATGGACCGGAGGCCGAGGTATTGCAGATCGCCGAAGTGCATCATGCCGCGCACGTCAGCCGTCGGCACCCAGTCTTCCCAGACGCGTTCGATGGCGTCTTGCAGCTCCAAGGCTTCCTGTTCGGAGATGCCGAGGCGTTCCCAGTCGAGATCGGATTGCGGCTGCAACCCTTGCCCCACGGCGTTGGTCGTGATGGCGTTGACGGCGCTGGAGGCCGCCCAGTCGTTCGCCGTGAGGTCGGCGGAACGGCTCTGGATGAGCGCACGCTCCTGCGCGGCGTTCTCCGTGGTGGCGACGCCGGGCACGCGGTAGCCGGACATGCCGCCCCGGAACGACCCGGCGTTCCGCGAAGGGCGGGGCATCGGGCTGGCGGTGCCCAAGGGGGAAGCCATCTGCGCTTCGGCCTGTCCCGTGGGCGCGGAGCGGGCAAGCTTGCGGGGGGTGCGTATCGTCCTCATCGGATGACCACCCCTTGCACACGGACCGGGCCACGCGAGGCCCCGCCCAGCGTATCGACGATGCCCGAGAAAAACGCGATCTCGCGGTTGATCTCGCCAAGGTCATAGCGGGTGAGGCTTCGCGTGCCGACGGTATAGCTCTTGCCGACCGCGGCGTAACGCTTGGCGGTCTTCCAGACTTGCAGCTCGGACTGCGCTTCGGAGAGGGTGTACCCCCGGTAGGTGCGGGCATTCATAGCCTCGCAATCTAGCCGTTTCCAATTGCGGTGTCGTGCCGAATATGGGGAATATGGGGAATAAAACGCGAAAAAAGATTGACTCAAGCGGTAACGTGTACCCAATATAGGACACAAAGAGGGCGCCATAAAACGGATTCACGCGGTTTACTGCCCAAATCGTTCATGGGGCAAGGGCTCTATGCGTTCAGAACAAATCTGTCGAGCGTTCGGGGCACCCCGGTCTCGGTAAGAAGGAGGAGACATGGTTCTTGAAGGATTAACCCCCGGTGATGAGCTTGATAACGACCAATTGTGTGCGAAGTTCATGTGCTCGCCGCAAGGGGGAATGCGATACTCAAAGAGGACGGAATCCCTTGTATTGGTCTCCAACCATGTAAAATCCCTCTATGACGATAGATGGAT
>URTO01000086.1 GCA_900550745.1 uncultured Desulfovibrio sp.
CCCTCTAACCATAGAATCCGTCAGCGGGAAAGTGAGGGAAAAAGCCTCTCTTTTCACCATACTGTGGAGATGAAGCAACCGCATGCCATGACAGGGCCTTATTTTTTATATTTGGCTGTGTCATAGTATGTGGTTGTTTCATCTCCACAGCACGGTAAAATACAGCCTTTTTCCCAGTTTTCCCCTTGGTGGAATCTATGGTTAAGGTACTTTGTTGGTTATTCCTTTGGAACTTCAAGGAAAAAAGCACCAACCATTTTCTATGACACAGCCTTATGTTTGGGATAAACCTGTACGTTCGGCCAAAGAAAAGGCGGGGATACCCGCCTTTCGGGTTCATGGAACCATTATGATCAGTGCCTGCGGGAGAGGGTGCTTTCATTGCCCGCTTGAATGGCGACGGCGACGAGCACCGGCCCCGCAAAGACGCCTACCGGCCCAAATGCGGCGAGGCCGCAGAGGATGGACAGGATCAGCGTAACGACCGACGCGTCGATCCCGGTTTTGAGGAAGAAAGGACGAAGCAGGTTATCCACCCCGGCTACGACCAGCGCACACCAGAGGGCAAGGCCGATGCAGGCCACCGTGGAGCCCGTGAGCCACAGCCAAATGCACACCGGAAGCCAGACGAGAGCCGTACCGACAAAGGGGATGGGGGCCACGAACGCGGCAATGAGGCCCCAGAACGCGGGCTGGGGGACTTCCGCAATGGCGAAGCCCACACCGCAGAGGAACCCTTGGATGAGCGCGACGAACACAACCCCCACCAAGACGCCGAAGATAGCCTTACGGATGGTTGAAACGAAGCGGTTGATGACTTCGGCAGGCCACTGGGTCAGGCGGCAGGCGAACTCGTGGATAAGATCCGCGCGGGTCACGCACATCATCGTGATCATGACGAAGAGGAACAGCACCAGCACGGCTTGGAAGGCGCCGCCCGCAATGCCCACGCCGCCCGCGAGCACAGTTCGGGCCGCAGTCCCGGCAAGCCCCGCCGCGGTACTGGCAAGCTGATCCAGCCCGCCCTCAAGCCCCGGCAGGTTTTTGAGCCATGCATCCACGGAGGCGAACCATGCCTGCGCTTCCGGGCTGTGTATCCAGCCGGAATCGCGCAGGCCGTCAAGAATTTTGAGCCCTGCGACGGCTTGCGGCGTCACCAGAGACACCACGGTGGCGATCGGCAAGATCGTGATGGCCGCGAGGCCCACGGTATACGTCGTCATGGCCCATGAGGGAGACATTTTCCGGTGCAGCTTGCGGTACGCCGGATAGGTGACGCAGGCCATGCACATGGCCATAAACGTCGTGATCGGAAAAGGCCAGAGCAGGAAAACCCAAGCTCCGATGGCCAAACAGGCAAGCACTCGTGTCATGGAAAACTCCTCGCCGTCAACGGCGGGTCGGTTTGCTGCATAAAGGGGCCGTTCGGCAAAGCATCGCGCGGGAACGGCTCTCCGGCCTCGGCGGGATGGCGCAGCACCGCCCGTAAGGCTTCGGAGTAGGTGACGGACAGATTGGAAGGTGGGCCTGGCGCTCCAGAAAAGGAGAAAAGCCTTTCGGCGCTGCCCGCCACAGGCAGGAGGGGCCGCCATACGTCAGATGCGCATGAGGCGGGGCTGCCGTGCTACAGGTTCCCTGACTCCTCATTGTATTCGCGCACGGCTTTTTCCATCCGTTTGCGGATACGTTCCGCGTCCTGCCGGGCCGTGGCGAGATACGCCTCTACGCACTGGCGATAGGCTTCCATGTCGGCGCGGTACATTCTCCAGTCCATGGGGCCGTCGCCGGGCAGGGGCCGCAGCGGGGAACGGCAGTCGGGGGCGGGATAGTCGCCGCCCGGAAGCAGGGAGGCGGCCTGCGCCGTAAAGGGCAGAAGGAGCAGGGGCAACATCAGCAGGGTACGCATATCGTTTCCTTTCCGGGAAGGATTCCGGGATTCACGGGGAGTTTCTAACAGAAAAGGCCGGAAGAGTATAGGAAACCTTCTCAAGAGGACGCGGCGGGGCGTTCCGGGCGGGGAGCGGACAGGGCAAACCCGCCCCAGACCGCGCAGGGGCACAGCATCATGTTAAGGGCTATATTCAGCGCCGCCGCGAGCGCGTCACCGGAGCGCCAGAGCAGAAAGGTATCAAGCGAGAAGGTCGAAAACGTGGTAAAGCCCCCCAAAAAGCCCGTTCCGAGCAGGCAGTAGCCCAAGGCGAACGTGTTGCCCGTGCGCCGCATCCAGCCCTGAAGCAGGCCCATCAGGAACCCGCCGAGCACATTGACGCACAATACGCCCAGCGGAAAGCCGGACGGCAGCTTTTCCATCATGGCGAAGCCTATCATGGTGCGGCAGACCGCGCCCGCACCGCCCCCGAACATGACGGCAATGGCATTTCTGGAAAGGATCATGGCGTGATTCCTGTTACACGACAATGAGAAAATAGGCCGCAGCCGTGGCAGTGAGGCACAAGGCCGTATGCAGCGCCATGTTGAGCAGCGCCTTGGCGGGATGCCCGTCATGGAAGGCGGCGAAGGTATCCATTGAGAAGGTGGAGAAGGTGGTCAGTGCGCCGAGAAAACCAGCGCCCGCAAACAGCGCGGCAGCGGAAGACGTCCCCCAGCGCTGCCAGCATCCGGCCAACAGGCCCATCAGCAGCGAACCGGAGACGTTGACGAGCAATGTCCCGTAGGGGAAGGCCCTGCCGAAGCGGTCGGCGCACCAGGACGAAACGCAGTGGCGGCACAGCGCGCCAAGCGCCCCGCCAGCCGCCACACAGAGCATTTCCGCAGGCATCATCAGCGTTTCCCCGCCATATGGAAGTTCCGCCAGCGGCAACTGCGCGCTTCGAGCAGATTGCACACTTCGTAGAGGGCCACCCCCAGCAGGCTCATGGCGAGGATGCCCGTAAACATCTCAAGCTGATCCCCACGCCCCCACGCATCCATGATCAGAAAGCCAAGCCCGCGCCGCGTGGCGAAGGACTCCGCCATGAACAGCACCGCCACCGCCGTGCCGCTGGCGACCTTGAGCGCGGTCATGGCGTCGGGCAAGGCGGCGGGGATGAGCACATGCCGCAGCATTTGCAGCGGCGTCCCGCCGAGGGAACGGAAGGAATCGAGATATTTTTTGTCGAGCCCCTGCGCGCTGGCCCGCGTGACGACAAGGATCTGGTAGCCCGTGGTCAGGGCAATGAGCAGGACGCGGGGCAGATCCCCAAGCCCGAACAGGGTCAGGAACAGGGGGAGCAGCACGATCTTGGGCAGAGGGTAGGTCAAAAAGACCATTGGGGACAACATATTGTCCACAGAACGGACATGGCCCAGAATGAGCCCCAGCGGGAAAGCCGCCAGCCATGCGAGGCTCATGGCGGAGAGCACCCGCCATGCGCTGGCCCCGGCATGCTGCCAGAATGCGCCCGTGGTGAGCGCTTCCCCGAAATAGGCCAGCACATCCAGCGGACGCGGCAGCAGAAATTCGCCGAGCGCCAGCGAGCCGAGCTGCCAGATCGCCAACAAGGCCGCCAGCGCCAGCAGGTAACGGAAGAAGGCACGCATGATTTTTCCTACTCTCTCCAGAGATAACTGTTGCAAGAGGCTTCGGAGCCTTCCGCTGGGAGGGGGCACGTTCCCGTATCCTTCCCTGCGGCCCTTTCCCAAACCCTTGGAAGGCGGACGCCCCCGGACATATTAGGCCGTGTCGTCGATTAGATATAATCTATTGAAATCAGTTAATTGTTTTTTCAAGCCACAAAAGATTGTTTTCAATAATTTCAAATGATTATATAAAATAGGCTGTGTTGTAGAAAATGGTTGATGCTTTTTTCTTGAAGCTCCAAAGGGATAACCGGCAAAATGCCTTATCCGTGGCTCCCGCCAAGGGGAAAACCGGAGAAAAAGGCTGTATTTTCATCGCACTGTGGAGATGAAACAACCATAAATATAACAGAGCTATAAAATAACGACACGGCCTAAGCTATGTGCCTGAAGCGGTTCCCTGTGCTCATCCTGCATCGGAGCCCTTGCGGGGTAATCGTTCCGGGCATTTCAAATAGGGCGTTTTGAGAAGCGCCCCTTCCGTTTTCCGCCTCAGCTCAGGAATTTGTGCAGAATCCGGGCGGCAAGGGGAACCGTGAGGATGATGGCGTAAAGCCGGACCATCTGGTAGGCGAGCACGATGGGGGCGTTGGGCCCCATATCAGCGGCGAGGCCGACCACCACGTTCAGGCCGCCGGGACTGGTGGCGAGATAGGCGCTGGTGACGTCGAGGTTGCCGAATTTAACGACGAAAATGGCGATGAGCATCCCCGCGATGAGCACCAGCAGGGTGCTGATCACCAGCACGGGCCATGTGTCCCGGACGGCCAGCAGCATTTCCGGCCGGTACATGTTGCCGACCAGCACGCCAAGGCCCGCATAGATGCAGAATTGGAAGGGCCGGGGAAAGGCCGCCTGAGGAAGCGAGGAAAAGCTCTTGAGAAGGATGACGGCGACGATGGCGCCGGTCATGGCCCCACCGGGAAGGCCGAACCATTCAAAAATAAGGCCGCCCGCAGCGCCGCACAGCAAGAGGATGATCAGCGTGGACATGAAAAATCCTTCGTTTCCGACAAGGCGGCGTACACCTTTTTCGTCAGTGAGAAATACCGTTCCCCGCCGCGGGGATCCGCGTCGCCGAAACAGGGGTTTTCCAGCCACATGACGCTGCGGGCGGGATGGCCGTTCATCACCATGACGTGCTTGCCAAGAAACACGGCTTCAGGAACATTATGCGTCACGAGGACGCAGGTGGGACGGCGGCGCTGCCACAGCGACAGCACGGTCGTCTGGAGGTGTTCGCGGGTCAGTGCGTCGAGGGAAGAAAAAGGCTCATCCATAAGCAGGATGTCCGGGTTCGTGATCAGGGCCCTGCCTATGGCGACGCGCTGCCGCTGGCCCCCTGAGAGCTGCGCGGGATAGCGCATCCCCAAGCCGCCCAGCCCCAGTTCGTCCAGCATGTCCGCGACGGCCTTCCGGCGCGTGGACGGTGCGGCTCCCTGAAGCTCCAGCGGCAGGGAAAGGTTCTCCTGCACCGTCTTCCACGGAAAGAGCCCATAATCCTGCAGGATGAACGAAATCCTTCCTTTGTCGCGCCTGCCGGCTTCCCCGGTACTTACCGTGCCCCGGTCCGGCTTGTCCAGTCCCGCGAGGAGATAGAGCAGGGTGCTTTTGCCGCATCCCGATGGGCCGATGACGGAAAGGGTTTCCCCGGAGGGCAGATCAAAGGAAAGGCCGTCCAGGACAGGGCCTTCTCCGTAGCCCTTGCTCAGATCACGGACGGTGATGCCCGCATCGGACGCGCGGCTCACTGAAAGACCACATCCCCATAGGCGGGGTCTTTTTTGAGGATGCGGTTAGCCTTCATCCAATCCGAGAACGCCTTGATGTCCGCTTCCGAAGGCAGGCCGGTCGGCGTGTGCGCCATGTCGAAACGCACCATCGTGTAATTGGCGGAAGCGCCCTTGGGCAGCAGGCCCTTGGCCTCCATGATCGGGCGGTAGGCATCGGGGTTTTCGTTGATGCGCTTCGCCGCCTCCCTGAGGGCCTCGCGGAATTTCGCCACGGCCTGAGCGCCGCCGGGGGCGTCGAGCACGTTGCGTTTCAGGGCAATGACCGCAAGAGGCGTGTTCAGCTTGCAGTCGTTCAGGATGGTGCGCGCGCCTTTCGCTTCCACAAGAGACACCAGCGGCTCAGGGAGCAGGGCGGACTCGATCTGGCCGCTCAGGAGCATCTGGAGGCGTACCGGGATCTGGCGGATATCCTGCCGGTTCAGGAAGTCGGGGGCGGCCCCCTCCTGCTGGAGGAGCTGCACGAGCAGGAAATCAATGATGGTGGCGCTGGAAACCGCGATGTCCTTCCCTTT
This sequence comes from uncultured Desulfovibrio sp., assembly GCA_900550745.1. GTDB lineage: Bacteria > Desulfobacterota > Desulfovibrionia > Desulfovibrionales > Desulfovibrionaceae > Bilophila. The sequence continues at coordinate 5,885 of URTO01000086.1, forward strand.
AAGGTCGGTCAGCGTTTGCGCCTTGGATTTGGGGGAGACGACGAGCCCGAAACAGCGGTTGTCCGGCGAGGAGTGTGAGGTCGTCGCTATGATGGCCTGCGGCGAGCCGCTTTCATTCTGCATAAGGACGTTGATGATGTCCCCGAAATGCCCGTCCAGCGCCCCCGCCCGCATGGCGGCGCCGAGTTCCAGCGCGCTCTGGAAGGGGACAAGCTCCACTTCCAGCCCCTGTTTGGCGAACAGGCCTTCGTCCGCCGCGACGTGCAGGACGATGGTGTCGGCGGCGGGGAGGACGCCGAGTTTGAGCGGGGCGCTGTGTGCGGGCTGGAAGGCGGCAAGGACGAGCAGGGAAAGGATAACTATCAGGCGGCGCATCATGTGAAGTTCCGTTGGGTTAAGAGTGAAGTTCCGGCGTATTCTCAATGGAAAAGGCTGTGTTATAGAAAATGGTTGGTGCTTTTTTCCTTGAAGTTCCAAAGGAATAGCCAACAAAGTACCTTAACCATAGATTCCACCAAGGGGAAAACTGGAAAAAAGGCTGTATTTTACCGTGCTGTGGAGATGAAACAACCACATACTATATGACACAGCCGTGGAAAAAAGATGGTTGTGCAGATTCGCCGGAACCGATTCTTACACCGGATTGCGGAAAATATCCAGTGCGCCCCGTTCCGGGGCATTCGCTTTTGCAATGGACAATATGTTTTAACTATATGAAATTCAAAATAAGTTTTTAGAAAATCATCGAAAAGGCGAACGTCTCCCGCTTGGGGGATGCCGCCGCATCAAAAAGGCCGAAGGGGAAGCAAAAAGGGGGGGCCCAAACGTGTGCAGCATGCCCGCATATGGATAAGGGCAGGGGGGCTTCCGCCGCAGGACGAGCTTTTCTTCCCGTATGGTTCGCATATGATAGGGTAGGGCCCCATCGTGGCCTTCTTTCGTATCTTCCTTAGTATAAGCCGCATACGGATAGGGCAGGGCTGAAGATGAGGCATTTGGCGCGGAGCGGGTGGCGTTCCGCCTGAGGATAGGGCAGGGTTTCGTGGGAAGCTGCTGAAACGGCCCCGGCTCATGGTGCCGTAGATGGATGGCAGCCCTCACAGCCCGGATACGGGCGCCCTGGTTCAGGGCGCGCATGGGCGAATGGCCTTTTCCCGGCGGCGCGGATCTGCTAGGAGGACGGGAATACGACAACACCATGATCCCGCGCCAGCCGCAGGGATACAGGAGCAACACGATGCAGGAAAAGCTGTTTAACCGTCTGATGGACGTCATTGAATACGACGTAGCCCCGTTGACCCGCAAGCGCGTCTCCATCGGCTGCAAGGTCTTCGGCGCGGCGGTGCTGCGCAAGGATGATCTGTCCCTCGTCCTCGCCGAAACCAATATGGAGGCGTTTTCCCCGCTCTGGCACGGCGAAGTGTACGCCATCAAACAGTTCTGGGAATTGCAGGGCCATCCTGACCCCAAGGACTGCATCTTCATTGCCACGCATCAGCCTTGCTGCATGTGTGCGTCGGCCATCGCGTGGAGCGGCTTCCCCGAACTGTTTTACCTGTTCGGCTACGAGAACACGAGCAAAGACTTTAATATCCCCCATGATCAGAAGATGATCCGGGAACTGTTCCACTGCACCAGCCCGGCGGAGGATTCCAGCTACTACACAAGCCGCCCCATCATGAGCCTATTCGATACGCCGGAAGCGGCGGCCCGTTTTGAGCGTATCAAGAGCCTGTATGCGGAACTTTCCGCCGT
>URTO01000087.1 GCA_900550745.1 uncultured Desulfovibrio sp.
CCATTTCCTCCAACCTACATGCTTGGTTGTTCAATGCCGTCCGTTTTTCCTCACTGACCAAAGTACAACGGGAACGCACAAGGCCCATTTCAGCCGCCAGCGTCAGGTTCTCGTAAAGCTTGTACTGGGAATCAAAGTTGACTTCCCAGGCATGGTCTTTCGTCGTCAGGTAGACATTGCCGCCCTGGATACCGTCGACCGGGCCGGAAGTGACCATCCGGGTATTGTTGGTACCCGTATAGAAGCCCACCGCCAGCGTATGGGTGAGGTCTTCAAAGAACGAAATGTCGGCAAGGCGGGCGACCACGCCCCACGTTCCGGCAGGGGTGTTGTTGAGCACGGCGCCGTCCGAAATCCCATACGCACCATCCCAGCCAAGCGTCGTGGCGCCCCAGCCGGGGGACAGCGTGGGCAGGCGTTCCGAACCGTCCATCGTGTCGGAATTGTCGCCGGAGCCGTACCACGCAATGAGGCCGGGGGTCACGTAGTCGAGCTTGTATTCGGCGATGCCGGAAAGCAGCCAGCCTTCCCGGGTCAAATCCTGCCCGTTGGTCGCCTTGCCCCAATCGGCCTTGCCGTACGCAAAATCAAAGCCGAGACGCAGCGGATCGTAAGTCGTCAGTTCCCCGCCGATGCCAAACCACCATGCCGGGTTGTTCGAGTCCTTGGCTACCACGGAAACGCCATAGGGAAGCAGCCCGTCGATCAGGGATTCCCCGTTTTCGCCCACTTCATGCAGGCTGTTCTTGCCGAGGTTACCGTACATGCCCCACGGGTTGAGCTGCCAGCCCGCGCCGGCCAATGGGACGCTCAAGCCCACAAAATCCATCGCGTTGCCTACGCCGCGGTCAACCGTGGTGTTGTCGTTTTCCGCGCGCAGCCAGAACAGGGACATCCCGGCCATATCGTTGAACTGATAGGACAGGGTGATGCCCGCACCGTCCGAGTCGTCGCTCCCCATGATGGGATCGCCCGCCACGAAGTTCGGCAGGCTGAACGGCTGCAAGCCCATGCGGACGCGCAGATCCGTCTGGGGCACAACCCAGTCCACATAGGAGTACCGGACTTCGACGACCTTGCCGTCCGTTCCGAGCGCGCCACCTTCGCTGCTGTTGCCCCAATTGGTGTCCCCGACTTCAAAGAACACCGTACCCTTCAGGGATTCTGACGCGATGATGTCCACCTGCGTGCGCAAACGCTGGCGGGCATGGAACAGATCGTCGGTCTTTTCCTTGGTAAAGCCGACATTGTTCCATTCGGTGTTGAAATCCCATTCTCCTGAAACCTTGATGTCGGCGGCCTGCGCACCCTTGTGCGCCGCGCCGAAAACAAGCCCTGCTGCCAAAAGAAGGACGGCTATTTTCTTCATGTTTCTTCCTGATATGGAGCCTTTGAGGTTCATAGAAAGGGCCGATGGCCCGTTTATGGTTGACCGCCCGCCGGGATGAGGACGCAAGGCATGGCCTCGGCTTGCGACACCGTCGCCAGCCGAGTTCCCGATGAGCGTGAGAGCCCGTCTTTGAAGGCTACAGGGCCTTTCTATAGGTATAGAGATGGGCGAGGTTGAAGAGGAGGAACAAGCCCCCCGCCACGATGTGCCCGCGCTCCCGTCCGGCAAGGCCGAAAGCGAGGGATGCGGCAAGCGTCGCCAACATGCCCCGGTTCGTGAACCGGATGGCCTTAGCCCTGCTGAAGTGCCGCTTCCGGGGTGCCGCAGCCCCATCTTGGGCGAAGGCGAAATCCGCCCACTGCCCGGCAAGGGCCAATAAGTCTTCCCGGCTGATCTGGGCAGGATCGTATTCCAGCAACAGGGATCCGGTACGGCTGTTCACCGTCACATGCAGCATCCCCGGCAGTGAAGCCAGAAAACCGCGAACCTGTTCGGCGTCCTCCGCCCGTTTCAAGGAAGGATGGCGCAGGCGCACCCGCCCATCCACAAAACTCGTAATGTACGATTCGATTTCGCTCATGCCGAGACCTCCTCAAGTTGAGGTTCCGCGCCCGCTTTGAGCATCGGACGCATGGCGTTGAGGGACACGCCCACCGTCGTCAGGTTATGCAGGAGTGCCGAGGGCCCCGGCTGGAGGAAACCGGCCAACCCGGACGCGAGGAACAGGGTATTCAGGGTCATGATCAGGCCGAAGTCCGTACGGATGCGCCGCATGGCGGCCTTGCCCAGATCCACCGCGGTGACGAGCCCGTCAAGACGGCCTTCCGTCAGAACCACATCCGCCACTTCCCGAGCCAGATCCGCACCGTCGCTCAGGGTCACCCCCACGTCGGCGGCGGACAGCGCCGGAGAGTCGTTGATCCCGTCGCCGAGCATGGCCACCGTGTGACCTTCCGCCTGAAGACTGCGGATCACCGCGGCCTTATCCGTAGGCAACACCTGCGCCCTGTACTCGCTGATGCCCAACCGCTCAGCTACAGCGGCGGCGGTGCGTTCGTCATCCCCGGTGAGCATGACGACACGGATTCCCCGACCGAGCAGCTTACGGATAACCGAAACAGCCTCAGGCCGTAACGGATCTTCAATGGCGATGAGCCCGGCCAGTTTCCCATCAACAGCCAAATAGAGGATCGAACGGCCTTCACGGGCCAGACGTTCGATGTCGTCCCGCATGCCATCCACCGGCACCCCCTCATCGTGGTGGATATAATGGCGGCTCCCAAGCAGCACGCGCTTGCCGTGCAGACGGGAGGCTATGCCGTGCGCCACCACATATTCGACTTCGGTATGTTCTTCCTGATGGTGCAGGCCCTCCTGCTCGGCCTTCCGCACGACGGCCCGGGCGACGGGATGCGGGAAATGCTCCTCAAGACAGGCCGCCGTCCTCAGGATATCGTCCCGTTCGTAGCCTTCGCCGGGGATCACCTCCGCGACACGCGGACGGGATTCCGTAAGAGTACCGGTCTTGTCGAAGACCACGGCGTCAGCCGCCGCCAGAGATTCGAGGAACCGCCCGCCCTTGACGAGGACGCCGCGCCCCACCCCTTCCTTCATGGCGGCAAGCACCGCCAGAGGGGTGGAAAGTTTCAGTGCGCACGAATAGTCGACAAGAAGGACGGAAGCGGCGCGGGCCGGATTGCGGGTGACCAGCCAGACGAGCCCAGCCAGCAGGAAGCTGAACGGCACCACCGCATCGGCAAGCCGTTCCGCCTTGCCCTGCACCCCTGCCTTAAGCGCTTCGGAATCCTCAATGAAACGGACGATCTGCCGAAGGCGCGTGCCGTCGCCCACACCCGTGGGCCGGATGGCGATCTCGCCCTCCTCAACCACGGTTCCCGCGTATACCGACGAACCGGGAGAGCGCAGGACGCCGAGCGGCTCTCCGGTCATGGAAGCCTGATTGACCGAGGCCTCGCCTTCAGCCACCACACCGTCCACCGGAATGGCGGAACCCGTGCGGACAATGACCAGATCGTCTTCGCCCAACTCGCTGATGGCGACGTGCATCTCCCGGCCTTCGCGCCGCACCCAGACGGTATCGACATCAAGCGCAAGGCTCTGGGCGAGGGTATCCAGCGACTTCTTGCGCGTCCACGCTTCAAGCGCTTCACCGAAGCCAAGGAGCAGGGTCAGCAAGCGCGCCGTCTTGAAATCGCGGCGCAGCAGGGAAATGCTGATGGCGGCGGCATCAAGGACATCCACGCTGAGGCGTCCGCGGCACAACGCGGCAACCCCTTTGAGGATAAAGGGGACGGAGGCCGCCACCGCCGTAGCCACCCGAATGAGGGCCGGCATAAACGGCCGGATAAAAATATAGCGGAGGAAAGGCCCCCAACTGGGCCTTCCGGCCGGTTCGGGGAGGTTTTCGCCGTACACGGCGACATCCCCGGAAGGCTGTTCCGAAGCGGGCACCGCCAGCAACAGGATCGCGGCCCGCTTCGCTTCTTCGGTGGCATACAAGAGAAGCACGCTCCCCGTACGGGGATTGACGCGCACCCCTTCGATGCCGTCAACGGCGTCGAGCCTGTCCGCAAGGACCTGCGCCTTGCGGAGGCTGAAACCGGATCGGGCACGCAGACGAACCCGCCCCGGCACTTCATGGACAATAAAAAACTGCATGGGAATTCCTTTTTGGAGGAAAGGCGGGGGAAAGCCGCCCGCCTTCCGGGAGCGGCATGAAGCCGTCCCGGAGGCGTAAGAGAGGGGGGGGAGGACGTTGCGCTTCCGTTCCCGGAGTTGCCCCTCTTTCGGGGGAAACCTACCGGGAGCACCGGCTAAACGCCCGCGGGAAACAGAGGCTAGGCCTCTTCCTTCGCTTCCCGGCGCTGTTCCGCCGCATGGCGGGCTTCAGCCACCATATCGTCCATATTTTCCTTCACGGTTTCCACCTTGGCGAGCACCGCGTCCTTGACGTCCATGCCACGGCTCAGCAGGTCAGCGGCCATAGGCTTCAGGTCGAGCTTGCCCTTGCTCACCGCCACCGCGCCGATTGCACCAAGGGCCAAGCCGCCGAGGAAAAACAAGCCGTACTTCATGTTCTCGTTCATAACATTCTCCTTCGATGTGGAATTTCGTTTTTCATCAGGCTCTGTTATAGCATGCGGTTGTTTCATCTCCATAGTGCGATGAAAATACAGCCCTTTTCTCCAGTTTTTCCCTTGGCGGAATCCACGGCTAAGGCATTTTTCCGGTTATTCCTTTGGAATTTCAAGGAAAAAAGCATCAACCATTTTCTAGGACACAGCCAAAAACATTCGTACTGGCGATCGCGAGAATGGACGCCCGTGCCGTCAGCAAGCGGAAAAAACGCGTTTTTTCCGCGAAGCGAAGGCAATATACGGATTGAAACACAGCGTGCTTCAATCAAAAATGTTCCAAGTTGAGGAGAAAGCGTCATGAGTCAACTCAGCATCCAGTCCCCCCTTGTCGGCCAGACTTTGGCGACTGCCCCCACACAGGGGCCGAGTGTGGCCTCCGCTGTTCAGGAGATGCCTGTCGCCATGCTGGCACGGCTTTCCGGATCCAGCACAGAGAAACGTGCTTTTGATCCTGCCCGTCTGCACGAGAAGAGCTACTTGCATCATGTGGCCGAGGAACTGGCACAACGCCCTCTGGGAGACTCCGTTGGAGCCAGGGCCGCCGCAGAGGCTCTGGAGCTGGTTGAAAGTGTTCAGGGAAAACCGGTGACGAAGGAACATCTTGCCAAACTTGAAGAACTGCGCACTAGGGCATGGCAAAACGATGAAACCGGCGTGGCCGGAAACTATTGTGATACCCTTGCCAAGGTACTGCTGCTTCGCCCGATGATGGAAAAGCTGGAGACGGTTCATTCTCCCGAAGCCCGCGCCCAGTTGGCGGATGTGCTGCACAGCCAGATGGAGCGTCTGCTTTCGGTCACAACACAGCAAGATTTTGAGCAGATCAAGTCCGAGTTGCGGGCCACGCGGGAGCTTTACAAACAGGAGGGTATGCTGGGGGCGGAACAGGAAACGGCCTTTGGCAGGCTGGATGAACTTCTTTCGTACCGCCAGAATTACATGATGACCCTTAATACACTCCAGGAGAACGCGGAACATGTGAAGAATAGGGAGGCGTCCGCCCCTCAGCTCGATAATGTACTGCATGATGTTGAAGCCCTGCGCTGCAACCGTATGGAAACAGATTCCGCATCTTCTGTGCCGCCCTTGAGGCCGGGCTTTCAGCCTCTCCAGACTGAGGCCGAGAATCTGGCTTCAGAATTGTATAACTTGTCCAAAGAAGAGGCTGGCAAACTGTCCAATCAAATTGACGCCCTTCTGGCGCAAATCAGAAATTCTGAGGCCCCACTGGCCGATGTGGACAAGAAAATAGGCGACCTCAGGGCCGAGCTGGGGAAAAAGGCCGGCGTCCTGACCGAGAATGACAGGCTCGAATTTCAACGCAGGATTGACGGTCTTGCGGGAGTTGTTGAGGTTCGCGGGCGGGTAGCCCGTGGCGAAAATGCCCTGCGGCAAGTGCGGCAGGGAGGCATAACTGCGCCGCAGCTTGAGGCCCTTCAGGCAGAACTCAGCAAAGGGATTGATGCTCTTGCCCTGTACGAGGACGACAGAGACAAGCTGAAGGACGACAGAGATAAGCTGAATGATATCCTGAAGCAGATGGGGAGCAAAAGCAGGGAGCTGCGGGAGAGTGCCCGACAGGCAGAGAGCCAGTTTGCAACCGGTATTGAGCGGGAAATCGGGACGGCCACAACGCCCGAGAGGTACGCCCAATTGGTGCAGGAAATTGATGCCCGTTTGGAACGGCTGGAAAATCTGCCCGATAACGGCAATCTTTCCCCAAAAGATAAAGACGACGCTGCAAAGAAGCTCAAGGAGCTGGCCCAGCAATGTTTTATGAAAGAATTTACGGTGGTTCTTGCAGACGCGCAGTCTACACGGCTCAACGCGCCTTCCGTTGCCCAATGTGCTGAGCATCTGGACGAACTGTTGGGGCCAAGGGGCATAGATCGGGAGGAAATCAGAGCGAAACTTAAAGAGAAATCCGGTGAGGCATCAAATGAGCTTGGCGCAAAAATAGCCGATCTGCAAGCCAAAGTCCACACTATGACTGTCGAACAGTTACGCACACTACCCTTGACGGATATTGCGGAAGCGATGGAACGCCGTCTACTCCCCGAAGACAGAGCAACCCTTGACCAGGAGCTGTCAGCCTTGATCTCTCTGGCGGAAAAGACCATCTTTGAAGAAACGGTCGGCCAGGATCTGGAGGGGACAGGGGCCTTTGGAAGTCTCAATGAGCCGCAAAAAGCAACCCTCAGGGAACTTTGTATACGGGGGGGGTGCCATCCTTCGCTCATTGCCGCCCTTAAGGATGCCGCTAAGGCCAATGGGCTGGAGGCCCTGCTGGAGGCGGCGGCAAATTTATTCGAGGCCCAACGAGGAGACGGAACTCCTGCCCCCAAAGACAGCGAACAGTTGGATGCTTTTTTGCTTCCCCATCCCGAACTGGATGACGTGGCGCGGAGTATTCTGGGAAACGGAAGCGGGGAGCCAGACTACCGCTTTGACAGCGCCCGCAACAGCCGGGATCTCGGCATCTATATGGACAGGCACTTTCCCAAAGCCCTGAAGCATAAGCTTGGCCTGCAGGAAAACGCGCCTGTGGGAGTCGATACGCTGAAAAATCTTGTTCAGCAGGCGGCCAATGCCCACGGCAGACAGGGGCGTACCCTGAAAAAGGTTGACCTGACGCTGATCCAGGCTTTGTGGTATGCCGAAAAAGCCCAAAAACCAGATTTGTCTTTTGAGGCATTCAAGCAAGGTCTGCCCCGCCCCTTTAATACCATGCCCATGCTGAAAGAACATCTGGCTGCGGGCATCAGCGGCAGGCGCGATCTGAAAAAACTTGGGGAGACGGTTGAAGGCATATCCCACGGCCTAGGCAGTAAAAAAGCCTTGGTGCGTTTTCTGACCCAGGCTCAGGCATCCGACCCCAAGTGGGCGGCTGGGGCGGCTTTGAGTGGCCTGTATCGTTCTCTAGGGTTCAACCCTCACAGCAATCTTACAGGAGTGTTTCAGGATGCGGTGCAGAGTTATCGGGTCATAAAGGTCGCGGCAAGTCCGGTGGAAATCTCCGAGTCCTATTCCGCCGC
>URTO01000088.1 GCA_900550745.1 uncultured Desulfovibrio sp.
TCACGGTTTGCTAAGTGGGGGGATGGATTCCGCCAATCTTGAATATGAATTTTATTATCATTAAACGCCGACAAAAAAACGGCTGCCGCCTTTCCCCTCCCCCTATGGAGGGGATAAGGAACGCCGCGAGGTCCTGAATCCACATCGAAGGAGAAGGGCCAGCTCCCTGTGCATGAACATCCGCCCTCTTGCCCCCGCTTCGCGGCGGTTCCTGTTGAGGGACTATAACGGCCCGGAATGCACATGGACATACCCGATGTGGTCAAAACCGTACCACTCTTTTCTCCCTTCATTCCATCATGTTGGGAAGCCAGAGGCTCAACATGGGAAAGGCGAACAACAGGCAGAGATGGATGATGTCGGCAATCAGGAAGGGAAAAATGCCGCGAAAGACCGTCGTCAGCGGGACGTCGGGCACGACGGCCTTGATGACGAACACGTTGAGGCCCACCGGCGGCGTAATCTGCGCGATCTCAAAGATGCGCACCACGATGACCCCGAACCAGATCGGGTCATAGCCCAGAGAGGTGAGCAGCGGGAACACGATGGGCATGGTCAGCACGATCATGGCTATGGGGATCATCACGCAGCCGAGGAGGACGTACATGGATACCAGAATGATCATGACCAGCGTGGGGCTGAGCTGGAGGGCCCCGACGGTCGAGGCCAGCGTGAACGGAATCCGCGTCACGGAGAAGAAGTATCCGAGCAGCATGGCCCCGATCATCACCAGCATGATCATGGCCGTGGACTTGACCGCATCCATGCACGACCGCCCAAGCGCGCGGGCCGTCAGACGGCGGCGGAGCAGCGCCAGCGCGAATGCGCCCGATACCCCGACGGCCGCCGCCTCCGACGGGCTGAACCAGCCCTTGTAGATGCCGCCGATCACGAGCAGAAACAGGGCGAAGACGGGCCACGTCCCCTTCAGCGACCGTACCCGCTCGCGCAGGGGGAAAGGTGCGCAGGCGGGCCCCAGCGCGGGATTGATCCGGCACATGATCCCGACGACCACCGCATAGAACAGGGCCTGAAGCAGGCCGGGGATGACGCCTGCCATAAACAGCTTGGCGATGTTCTGCTCCGTGAGGATGCCGTAGATCACCATCACCGTGGACGGCGGGATAAGCACGCCGAGTGTCCCCCCGGCGGCGACCACGCCCGTGCTGAGCGCGGGATCGTACTTGAGTTTCTTCATTTCCGGCAGGGCCACGGCCCCCATGGTGACGGCGGTCGCCAGCGTGGTGCCGCTGAGCGCGGCGAACCCGGCGCAGGCCCCCACGGTCGCGAGCGCCAGGCCGCCCCGGAAATGCCCCACCCAGCGGTGCAGCATACGGAAGAGATCTTCGGAAATGCCGCTGTGGAAGCACAGGTTTCCCATCAGCATGAACAACGGGATCACGGCGTAGTCGTACGAGGCCACGCTCGTCCACGGGGCCGTCCGCAATAGGTTGAGCCCCGCCCCGATCCCCAGCAGCGACACCATGCCGACGACGCCGACCACGCCCATGGACACCGCCACAGGCACGCGGAGAAACAGCAGCGCCAGCAACGCAAAAAAGCCCAGCAGGCCGATGCACTCAGGCGTCATGGCGCCTCCTCTCCCGGAGGTGTTCCCGCACATGGATCAGGGAAACCACCGCCAGCAGGAAAAAGCCCGCACCGAGCAGGCCGATGAACGGCCATGTCTGAAGGCTGGTTGTCGGCGTGCACTCCCCGTTGGCGAAGGCGTCAACGGCATAGTCCGACGTCTTCCAGCCCACGGCGGCGCAGAAGGCGCATCCCAGCAGGGCGCCCAAGGCGCCCAGAGCGTGCCGAACCCGCCGCGGCATCATGTCCGTGAGGATTTCCACCTCCAGATGGCTGTGCGTCACGCCCGTATAGGCGAGCCCGCACCCGACCAACGCCCCCATGAGGACTTCCACCACCTCGAAGACGCCGGAAAGGGACGCCCCGAAACCGCGCATCACAACATCCGCCGTAACGAGCAGGGCCATGCCCCCCAACAGGACGCACCCGAGCACGTTGCCCCACAGGGCCGCCCTGCCGACGACCGCACATCCTTTTTCCATCCACTCCATGCGAACAAACCCTTTGCGGCCGTGCGGCGTTCCCGCCCGCACGGCCGCGAGTGCGCGTCACTGCGCTTCGTAGTGTTTCATCAATTCCAGAAAATCCGCCACATACCGGCGGGCATCCGGCACGCCTTCCTTCTCGATCCGGCTCAGTTCCTCTTCCCGGACTTCGGCGCACACTTTGTCGATCTTCTCACGTTCGGGCCCTGTGAAGCTCAGGACGGCCTTGCCGCCCTCCCGCACGGACTTGCGCATCTCTTTGGCGATATCCGCCTCCGTCCCGCCGCCCAGCGCGGCGAAGCGTGCCCCGCTGGCGTCCTCCAGCACTTTTTGGAGATCGGGCGGCAGCGAGTTCCACTTGTTTTCGTTGATCACCAGATAAAAATAGATGGGCGGCAGGAAGTCGCCTTCGGTGAAGAAACCGCACACGTTCGTCAGCCCGAACCCGCGGTGCCCCTCCCATGCGGCGACGGCGGCCTCGACGATCTTCTTCTGGAGGTTCATAAAGATGTCCGGCCCCGGCACCGTCATGACCGTGGCCCCCATGCGCTTGGCGAGCAGCGCCGTGCTCTTGCCGTTCGTACGCAGCCGCAGCCCCTCGAAGCCCTCAACGGAGGCCACGGGTTTGTCCACGCTCCCGATGACCATCGGGGAGACGTGCACCCCAAGGATCTTGACGCCCTTCGCCTCGTCGTGAAACGCGGGAGTCCTTGCGATCAGATCCCATACGGCGAGCGAGGCGGCGCGCGGATCGGTGATGTTCAGCCCCGGCACGTACAGCGCCTCAAGCGCCTTGAGCCGGTCGGTGAAAAAGAAGGAATGGAGATAGGCGATGTCCACCAGACCATCCTGGCAGGCCATCAGATTGACGTTCGGCTTGGCCAGCGAACCGTTGGGGTACAGGTGTATCTTGATCCGGCCCTTGGAAGCCTCCTCCACGGAGGAGCTCCACGCCTGCAGCGTCCGCACCTGCTGCACCGACTGCGAACCGAGCCCGGTCTCAAAGTTCAGGACGATTGCGTCGTCGGCATGCGCATGGTTTCCGACGCCCCACCCCAACAGCACGAGGCCGCACAGCAAACTCACTACTTTTTTCATCTCTGCTCCATTACAGTTGATTGCATTCCCGCCTCCCGCCGGGGCCTTCCTCCGGCGGGAGGCGGCCGAAACGTTCCGCATCGGCGGCAAAGCAGCTTTCCGCCATTTCCCGCAGCTTGTACTTCTGAACCTTGCCGCTGGCGGTCTGGGGGAAAGCCTCCACCACGGCGAGATGGCGCGGTATCTTGTACCAAGCGATGCGCCCCCGGCAGAACGCCCGGACGGCCTCCGGGGAGATGTCCGCCCCCTCCCTGACGATGAGGAAGGCCCCCACCTCCTCGCCGTAGCGCACGCTGGGCACGCCGATCACCTGAACGTCGAGAACCCCCTCCATCGTGCGGAGGTAATCCTCCACCTCGCGCGGGGAAATGTTTTCCCCACCCCGAATGATCATATCCTTGATCCGGCCCCGGATGCTGACATAGCCGTCCGCATCCATGCAGCCGAGATCCCCCGTGTGCAGCCAGCCATCCGCGTCGATGGCCTCCGCCGTGGCTTCCGGCATGGCGTAATACCCCCGCATGACGTTGTAGCCCCGGCAGCAGACCTCCCCTTCGCAGCCGCGGGGAACCTCCTTGCCGTCCCGGCCGCGGATGGAAACCTCGATGCCGGGGAGGGGACGCCCCACCGTCGCGACGCGGCGTTCCACGGGGTCGTCCATCCGGGTTTGGGTCAGCACCGGGGCCCCTTCCGTCAGCCCATAGCAGATCGTGATGCCCTCCAAGCCCATACGCCCCATGACTGCGCGCATGAGCGCCTCAGGGCATACCGCGCCCGCCATGATGCCCGTGCGGAGCGTGCCGCACTCGAAACGCGGAAAAAGCCGGTGGTGCAGCACGGACTGGAAAAAGCTCGGCACCCCATACAGCGCGGTGCAGCGTTCCCGCCCCACGGCGTCCATAACCGGCACGGGGGAGAACGTGTCGAGGAGAACCATTGTGGCCCCGTAATACACGCAGGCCAGCGCGCCGAGCACGCACCCCACGCAATGGAACAGCGGCACCGGCAGGCAAACCCTGTCGGATTCGGTCAGGTTCAGGTTGCCGCCGACGCAGCGGGCGTTGTTCACGATGCCCACGTGTTCGAGCATCACGCCCTTGGGGAAGCCGGTCGTCCCGGACGTGTACTGCATGTTGACGACGTCATAGGGTGTTGCGGCCTCCCTGCGGGAAAGGTAGTCCGACTCAGGGACGGCCTTTCCCAGCGCTTCCAGTTCGGGCAGGGAATACGCCCCTTCCGCCGGGCCTTCTCCGAGCGACACGATCCGGCGCAATCCCGGCGCGTGGGGTGAACGCAGTTCCCCACGGGGCATCTCCAGCGCTTCGGGGACGGCGGCATAGAGGGAGGCCGCGAGATCCCGCCCATGCGTTCCCTGAAAGAATACGAGCGTCTCACAGCCGGACTGCCGCAGCAGGTAGCGCAGTTCCGTTTCCTGATAGTTCGTATTTACCGTGATCAGAACCGCTCCTATCTTCGCCGCGGCGAACATGAACACGATCCACTGCGGGCAGTTGGGAGCCCACAGCGCTATCTTCTCCCCCGCACCCACGCCGATCGCCATCAGCCCCCGGGCGGCGGCATCGACCCGCTCCGAAAGCTCACGCCACGTCCAGCGCACCCCGGTACCGGGATGGACGACGGCTTCCCGCAGGGGAAACGCCTCGACGGAGGCATCGAAAACCTGACCAAGCGTCAGTTCCCGCACAGCAAACTCTTTCATGGCAACTCCACGCGGCCTTGGAACGCCGAGAAGCCCCCGGCGGAAGGCCCCCAGACGGATCATCGGGGCGTTCCCCGTTCCCGCGACGCTCCTCCGAACCTGACGGCGAGGCCCTTCACGCCCGTATGTTGTTCCGAATGGTTTCAGCCATGATTCGCATGGCGTCGGGGGAGCCGTAGGCCTCCTGCTTCCACGGCGCGAAGCCGTCGTCGGGAAAGCGGGGGATCAGATGCCAATGCACATGATCCACCTGCTGCCAAGCGGCCCGCCCGTTATTCTGGATGACGTTCAGCCCGGCCGCCCCCGTCGCTTCCATCACCGCCGCGCCCACACACCGCATCGTCAGGAGCAGTTCGTCCCCGATCGGCTCGTCGAGCGTGAAAAGCGTTTCCGCATGCCGTTTGGGAATGATGAGGGTATGCCCCGGAAAGGCCGGGTTGATGTCCAGAAAAGCCAGCAGGCGATCCGTTTCGTAGACCTTCGCGCAGGGCAGCGTGCCCTCCGCGATCCGGCAAAAAAGACACTCGTCCGTCATAACAACTCCTGTTCATAAACCGTAAACGGGCGTCCCCGCACCGCGAGGGCGCCCGCGAACCCTTCGGCGGGACGCCATTCCGTCAGCCCGACATCGTGCACGCCGCCGTCCTTCAGAAAAATGGAAACGCCGCCCCCGCAATCGAGCGGCATACGGACGCGGAACCGATCCAGCGAAAAGGAAAGCCCCTCGCCCAACGCCTTCACAAAGGCCTCCCGAAGTACCCAGCACCGGAAAAAACGTCCTTCAGGCGGAATGCCTTCGGCTATCCACGACCGCTCATGAGGGGAGAAGAACTGTTCCACGATGTCCGCCATGCCCGGAAACGGCTTCACCCGCTCAATGTCCACCCCGACCTCGTGATCGGGGACAATCGCCACGGCGGCCAGCCCTTCCGCATGGGAAAGGCTGAAGTGCGGCCCGCCCTCCACAAAGGGCTTGCCGCAGGCGTTCCGAAAAAAGCGAACCTCTCGCGGGCCGCAGCCCAGCCAGCGCCCGAGGAGCAACCGCAACGCGCCGTGCGCGGCGACATACCGATCGGCCAGTGTGGAAGAAACGAAACGCCTTCCCGCAGCCTCCTCTTCGGGAGGAAGCGCAGCGCGTCCCAGCACAAGCACACGGGGATCATCAAGCGGGATCGTCCAGACCTCAGGGCCGCCGCACGGCGTCCGGTTCCAGCCTTCCGGCCCAAAGGCCCGCCGGACGAACGCCGCCGCGCTCATACGCCGAGCACCCGCCTGATGTGCGACAGCAGCAACGGGGAGGAGTGCGTCAGGTAGAAATGCCCTCCGGGGATTTCGTGCAGAGAGAAGCCCCCGGACGTATGCCGTTCCCATCCCTCCGTCTCGCCGCGGGTCGCCTCGGGGTCATCAGACCCGTAAAAGGCCGTGATCGGGACAGGAAGCGGTTCTTCTTCCTGATATTCATACGTTTCATCCACGGTAAAGTCCGCCCGCAGCAACGGGAGAAAGAGCTTCATCAGCTCCTTGTTGTCCAGCAGGCTCTGCGGCGTGCCCCCGTACCGGGACAGCGCGGCGAGAAAGGCGTCCTCCTCCAGCTCGTGCAGGGGGGAGGGTTCGGGGATCTCCGGGGCGCGGCTTCCCGACACGAACAGGTGCGCGGGAAGGGGCTGCCCCTTCCGGCGCATGTACCGGGCCAGCTCAAAGGCGACGCGCGCCCCAAGGCTGTGCCCGAACAGGGCATACCGCTGCCCGGCGTAGGGCCGGATCGCTTCCGCCGCCTGCTCGACGATCGCCCTCATGGAGAGGAGGGGCGTTTCGCGCATCCGGTTTTCGCGCCCCGGCAACTGGACGGGGACGGCCCCCAGCGCGGATTCCTTCGTCCACGCGCGGTAGGCCGACGCCCCGCCGCCCGCATGGGGAAAACAGAAAAGCCGAACCGGAGCGTATGGAACCCTCTCCGGCATGAACCAACCTGCCATCGTTCTTCTTCCTTTTTATCTTGAACGCAGGGCCGCCCCACCGCCGCACCGGGCGGCAGCCCCGCCTACTTGTTGCCGGAGACGATCCGCGCCCGTTCCGGCACGTCCTCCGTTACCCACATATTGGCCCCGATGATGGCCCCCGAACCGATCGTAATGTTGCCCAGAACCGTGGCCCCGGCGTAGATGGTGACGCCGTCACCAAGATGCGGGTGGCGGGGAAGGCCCTTGATCAGCACGCCTGAGGCGTCCTTGCGGAAGGACAGCGCGCCGAGGGTGACGCCCTGATACAAACGGCAGTTTTTGCCAATGACGCACGTTTCCCCAATGACCACCCCCGTGCCGTGATCGATGAAGAAGCCCTCTCCGATACGGGCGCCGGGGTGGATGTCGATCCCCGTGGACGCATGGGCCATCTCGGTAAGGATGCGCGGCAGAAGCGGCACTTCAAGCTCGCTGAGTTCGTGGGCGATGCGGTAATGGGTCATCGCCAGAATCGAGGGGTAACAAAAGATGGTTTCACCAAGGCTTGTCGCTGCCGGATCGCCCTCATAGGCGGCCCGCACGTCCGAGGCGAGAAGCCTCCGCAGAACGGGCAGCCGTTCAATGAAGCACACAGCCTTTTCATCCTTAATCGTTCCTTGTAAACTTCCTGTATATTTTACAGAACCAACAGTTACATCAACAGCACTTTCC
>URTO01000089.1 GCA_900550745.1 uncultured Desulfovibrio sp.
TGCGCAAGAAGAAAAAGGCCGCCGCCCGCAAGCGTCTGCTGAAGAAAATGCGTAAGATGAACGCCGCCTAGTCCCTTCCGTTTCTTCATCCTCCCGGATGCGGAAACGGAAAGGCAAGGGGTTTGGAACGCTCCATCGTTTTGACGGGAGTGCATCCCGTCCTTTTTGGCGGGGCTCCTCCCGTAGACGAGCGGAGCGTTTCCGTGTTTGTCCCCGTTTGCCTTTCCGGCGCCGGGACGGGCGATCTCATAGGCGATAGAGGTGGATACACGGGAAGTCCTTTCGGCTTTCCGTGTTTTTTCAATCATCATCTTCGGGGAATTGTCATGTCTCTGACAACGCGTATCGAGCAGGACTACATTGCCGCCTACAAGGCCAAGGATGGCCTGCGATTGGGCGTGCTGCGCCTTTTGAAGACGGCGGCGAAGAACCTGCAGGTGGAACTCATGCGGCCCGTCACCGACGAAGAGCTTGCCTCCGTCGTCCAGAAGCAGGCCAAACAGCGTCAGGACTCCATCGAGCAGTTCACAGCGGCCAACCGGCCCGATCTTGCCGAGAAGGAAGCCGCCGAACTTTCCATTTTGAAGGATTACCTCCCCGAGCCGCTTTCCGAGGAAGAACTGGCCGCCGCCATTGATGCCGCCATCGCCGCGCTTGGCGTGACCAATATGTCCGGCATGGGCAAGGTCATCCAGTCCGTGATGGGCGATTATAAAGGCCGTGTGGACGGCAAGGCCGTCAGCTCCGCGGTCAAGGCGCGCCTGAGCTAGCCCCCCGCGCGGGACGCCGCGCCGGGAGGAAGTGAGTTTGCATGGATAGCCGTACGATAAAGGCTCTCGAATTCGGCAAGGTGCTGGAGCATCTTGCCGGCTTGTGTGTGTCCGAGGCAGGCCGCAGGGTCAGCCTCGGCCTTTTCCCGTTGCGCGATGTGGACGCCGTCAACGCCGCGCATACCCTGTTCGACGAAGTGCGCACATGGTCTGCGCACAGCGGGTTCCGCCTGTCCGATTTCCCGGATCTTGAGGGGCTTTTCCCCCATCTGGAAAAGACCGCGGCGTCCCCGTCCTCCGCGCCGCTCGACGCCGACGCGCTGTGGGCGCTCCGCGAAACCCTGCTCCAGGGCCGCAAGGCCGCCCAGTCCATCAATGAAAACGGCACGATGTGGCCTTCACTGCGGGATCTTGTGGCGTCCATGCCCTTGCCGGAGATGACCCTTTCGGCCCTGTCCCGCTGCCTTGGCGACGACGGGCTCATCAAGGATGAAAGCTCCCCCGAACTGATGTTCGTGCGCGGCGAACTGCGCCGCCTGCACCTCATGTGCCTGCGTAAGGTCAAGGATTTCGCGATCCAGTACAACATCGCCCAGTACCTTCAGGACGAGTACATGACGCTGGCCTCGGATCGTTACGTCCTGCCGCTCAAGTCGAATTTCAAGGGCCGCATTCAGGGCATCATCCACGATTACTCCAATACCGGCGAAACCTGCTATTTCGAGCCGCTGTTCCTCGTGGAACAGAACAACCGCCTGCAGGAGCTCAAGCGCGAGGAACGGGAGGAAGAGCGCAAGGTGCTGCGCTACCTTACGGACATCGTGCAGAACGAATTGCCGTTCATCCGTTCGGCGTGGGGGCTGCTGGTCCGGCTGGACGTGGAGCTTGCCAAATGCGGGCTGGCGGCCTTGTTCGACGGCGCGTGCGCCACGATCAGCCCCGACGGGGAAAACGCGCCCTTGTCCCTGCTCGGCGCGCGCCATCCGCTTCTTGCGCTCGATCCGCAGCTCCGCAGGCAGGGCGGCCCGCATCCGGTAGACCTCATTTTCCGGCCTGCGGATCGTGCGCTCGTCATCAGCGGCGGCAACGCGGGCGGCAAGACCGTATGCCTCAAGACGCTCGGCCTGCTGGCGGTCATGACGCTCGCCGGGCTGCCTGTCCCGGCGGCGAAGGGTTCCGTCATCCCGTGGTGGACGTCCATCCACGCGTTCATCGGCGACGAGCAGAGCCTTGACGATCACCTTTCCACGTTTACGGCGCAGATCCGGCATCTCGGCAACGCATGGGAGGCCACGGATCGCCGTACGCTCATCCTGCTCGACGAGTTCGGCGCCGGTACCGATCCCGCGCAGGGGGCGGCGCTGGCTCAGGCCGTGCTTGACGGCCTCCTCGAACGTGGGGCGCATGTGGTGGCCGCAACGCATTTCCCGGCCCTGAAAACCTATGCGCTGACCCGTGAGGGCGTGCGCGCCGCTTCGGTGCTGTTCGATCCGGGCACGAAAAAGCCGCTGTTCCGGCTGGCCTACGATCAGGTCGGCGCGAGCCAGGCGCTGGACGTGGCCCGCGAGCACGGGCTTCCCGAATCGGTGTTGCGCCGTGCGGAACACTATTTGTTGCTGGACGGTCAGGATATGACGGCGGTGATGGATCGCCTGAACGCTTTGGCCGCCAAGCGCGAAGGCGAGCTTGATGCGCTCAAGGCCGAGCAGCAGCGCACCCGCGAAAAACGCAAAGCCGTACAGGAGCGTTTTGAGCGTGAGCGTGAACGCCTCATCAAAGAGGTGCGCGAGCTGTCCGCCAAGGTCATGAAGGACTGGCAGGAAGGCAAGGCCGGGCATAAGCAGGCCCTCAAGGAACTTGCCAAGGTTCGCGCCGAACTGCACGTTTCGCCGGAACAGGAAGAGGCGGCCCCGGCATTCTGCATTGCGGATCTCAAGCCGGGCCAGCATGTGACGCACCGCCCTTGGAACAAGAAGGCCGTGGTGCGCGAAGTCGACGCTCGGCAGAACCGGGTCAAGCTGGATATGAACGGCGTGACCCTGTGGGCTGATGCCGCGATGCTTGGGCCAGCCGATGAGCCGCAGCAATCGGCTAAGCCGAAGTCCGGCGTGCTGGTGCGGACGGCCGCCGGAGGCAATCCCGAAATGTCCCTGCTCCGGCTGGATCTGCGCGGCAAGCGGGCGGAGCAGGCCATCAGCGAATTGTCGCAGTACCTCGACCGGGCGCTTTTATCCGGGCGCGAGGGTGTGGAGATCGTCCACGGCCGCGGTACGGGGGCGCTGCGCAAGGAAGTGCACGCGTTCTTGAAGACGTTTCCCGGCATCGCCTCGTTCGCGCTGGCCCCGGAGGATCAGGGGGGGGACGGCGTGACGGTTGTTACTTTCAAGTAATGTAAGGGGAGGCCCGCCTTCCCAAGCGCTTTTCTCTCCTGAAAACTTTATAAGGAGAGGAAAGGGTTTGACTGCGGCGGATCCTGCTTTATATGAGAAAGACCGCGGAAACGGCATGAGATTGTTGAGAGTCCCGATCAAGGCGCGTTCCAAGATGCGGGGCGCGGGGAGTCCTTCCCCGGACAAAGCCGGAGGGAGCGGCCTGCCTGACGGAAGGGCCGCGAACACCGGATAATGAGCTTTACGGGCATCGGCGCCATGTGCCCCTTGCCGCCGGAGGCGTACGGGAGCGTATGGGACGGAACGCAAGAGCCATTCAGGAAATCAAGGCGCGCCTGAATCTGGTGGACATTGCCCGACGGTACGTAGACCTGAAACGCAATGGGCCTCGCTGGGTAGCGCCTTGCCCTTTCCATCAGGAGACCAAGCCCTCGTTTTCCATCAACGAGGAAGAAGGTTTTTTTTACTGTTTCGGTTGTCAGGCTTCCGGCGATTTGTTCGATTTTTACGGGCAGATCAACGGGCTGGACTTCAAGGAAACGCTTGAGCAGCTCGCGGAAGAGGCTGGCGTCACGCTGGAGCGCGGGCCGCAAAAATACGAAGGCCAACCCGCCGGGCAGTCCATGTCCAAACGGCGGCAGTTGCTGAAAATTCATGAAATCGCGGCGGCGCATTTCATGGAGAACCTCTCTGGCCGGGACGGTGCGGAGTGCCGGGACTATATGGCCCGGAGAGGGATTTCGGAAGAGGTGGCGAAGCTCTTCGGGCTTGGCTGGAGCCGCCGGGACTGGCAGGCGCTCACGGAAGTGCTGCGGCGGGCCGGGTTCAGCGAGTCGATGGGGGTGGAGGCCGCACTGCTCGGCAAGAGCGAGCGGGGCAGGGCCTATGACCGTTTCCGCGGGCGGCTGATGTTCCCTATCCGCAGCCTTTCGGGGAACGTCATCGCGTTTGGCGGGCGCATCATCGCCGACGAGGACGAAGCCAAATACATCAACAGCAGTGATTCGCAGTTGTACAAAAAAGGCGAACACTTGTACGGCCTGCAGCAGGCCCGGCGCGCCATTGCGACGGGAAAGCCCGCCATGTTGACGGAAGGTTACATGGATGTGGTGACGCTGCACCAGTTCGGCTACTCCAGCGCGGTGGGCGTGCTCGGTACGGCGTTCACCCCGGAACAGGTGAAACGGATTTCAGGGTTTACGTCGCATGTGGAGCTGCTTTTCGACGGCGACGGGCCGGGCCGCAAGGCCGCGCTCCGGGCGTGCGAGATGCTGCTGACGCGGGGGCTGTCCTGCAAAGTCGTCCTTTTCCCGGAGGGCGAGGACATCGACAGCCTGCTGCGGACGCAGGGGACGGACATTTTTGAGGATTTGCGCAGGAATGCGCCGGAGGGCATGGCCTTCTGCGTGCGTTGCCTGCGCGATATGGCCCCCCGTGAGGCGGTGGACTGGGCGCGCGAGTTCCTCAGGCAGGTTGAACTGCCCGAACTCGTCAGCCGTTTCGCGTCCACGCTGAGTACCGGCTTGGGGCTGGCGGAAAGCGAGCTGCGCGAGCGGATCGTTGAGAGCCGAGGCGCGCGGGCGCTTCCGCGCAATGCGGGCGGTCAGGAAACCCAGCCGCCCGTGCGGACGAATCCCAGAGACAGGGAAATCATGACCTTCGTGGTCCGGTACCCCTCCTCTCTGCCCCGCCTCCGGGAGCTTGGGGCCCATCTGGTTCTGGGCGCCGCGTGGGCGCGGGATCTTTGGCAAAAACTTGAAGAGTACCCTGTGGATGAAGTGGTGCAGCATCTTGACCCCAGGGAAAAGCGTTTCTGGATCCGGTGCCGCACCGGGGACGTGCCCCCTCTCGACAACGAAGAGGGTGAATTCGGCGCAATCCGCACCATGCTTGATACGTTGCATTTGACCGCGCAATCGGCCTCGGTTTCGGCCGCATTGCGTCAGGGAGCCGGCGCAGGCAATTTTGAGGCCGATTTGGAATATTTGCGCGCCCTTCAGGAAACGTTGGAGAGGACTCATGGGGAACAACATTAAAGATATCCAGCAGATCAAGAGCCTCATCGCCAAAGGCAAAGAGATGGGCTTCCTCACGTTCGAGGAAGTGAACAAGGCTGTCCCGCTGGAAATGAATACGCCGGAGCAGTTCGAGGAGATCATCGGGATCTTCGATCAGCTCGAAATCGCCATTGTGGATCTGGAAAAGGACGGCAAGAAAATCCCCGTCACCTCGGCGGAGACGGACGGAGAGCAGTCCGAAGAACGCCTTGAGCTGGTGGACAGCGAAGACGCCGCCGACTTTTCCTCCCGCAGCACTGACCCAGTCCGCATGTACCTGCGCGAAATGGGGGCGGTGCCGCTGCTCGATCGTGACGGTGAAGTAACCATCGCCAAAAAGATCGAGCAGGGGGAGCAGGATGTGCTGTACGCCCTCGTGGAAGTGCCGGTCGCGGTGGAAGAGCTCATCAACGTGGGCGAAGACCTCAAGCTCAACCGCATCAAGCTGAAGGATGTGGTCAAGACCATTGAGGAAGACGATCCCACCGAAGACGAGATGAACCAGCGCACCCGCGTCATCCTGCTGCTGGAGGAAATCCGCCAGACGTTCAAGAAAAAACGCAAAATCTACGCCAAGCTGGACGAATGCTGTACGCTGGAGCGCCGCGTCACCGCCATTCAAAAGGAAATCATGGCGTTCAAGGAAGAGATCGTCACGCGCCTGCGCGACATCAAGCTGGAAAAGACGCTCATCGACCGGATCATCGAGACGGTGGAAGACTATGTCCGCCAGATGCGCAACTGCCAGCGCGACCTGTCGGCCTACCTCCTGTCCACCGGCAAGAATCAGGAAGAAATCAAGGAACTGTTCCGCAAGCTCGATTCCCGCGACATCAGCCCCGTGCTCGCCGCCAAGGAATTGAACATGAGCGTGGACGAGCTGTTCTCCTACAAGGAAATGATCCTTGGGAAGATCGAAATCCTCCAGCGCCTTCAGGAAAAATGCTGCCACAATGTGGGCGATCTTGAAGAAGTGCTCTGGCGCATCAAGCGCGGCAACAACGCCGCCATGCGCGCCAAGCAGGAGCTCATCCGCTCGAACCTGCGCCTTGTGGTCAGCATCGCCAAGAAGTACACGAACCGCGGCCTGCAGTTCCTTGACCTGATTCAGGAAGGCAACATCGGCCTGATGAAGGCCGTGGACAAGTTCGAGTACCAGCGCGGCTACAAGTTCTCGACCTATGCCACGTGGTGGATCCGTCAGGCCATCACCCGCGCCATTGCGGATCAGGCCCGCACCATCCGCATTCCGGTGCATATGATCGAGACGATCAACAAGCTCATCCGCACCTCCCGCTACCTCGTTCAGGAACTCGGACGCGACCCGACTCCCGAAGAAATCGCGGATCGCATGGAATATCCTGTGGATAAGGTCAAGAAGGTGCTCAAGATCGCCAAGGAGCCCATCTCCCTCGAAACCCCCATCGGCGACGAGGAAGATTCGAGCCTTGGGGATTTCATCGAGGACAAGAAGGCCGTCGCGCCCGCCGAAGAGGTGGTCAACACCAAGCTCTCCGAGCAGATCGCGTCCGTGTTGGCGGATCTGACGCCGCGTGAGGAGCAGGTGCTCCGCAAGCGCTTCGGCATCGGGGAAAAGTCCGACCATACCCTCGAAGAAGTGGGCAAGCTGTTCAACGTAACCCGTGAGCGTATCCGCCAGATCGAAGCCAAGGCGCTCCGCAAGCTCCGCCATCCCGTGCGCAGTCAGGTTCTGCGGTCGTTCTACGACAGTTGATAAAAAACGGGGATGGGGCCCTGAAAAAAAGGTTCCCATCCCCGGATGTTTCCTTTCCCTTCTTGAGCCTTGTCAGGGAAAGAGGAAAAGCCTCCCGGCGAATAACACCGGGAGGCTTTTTGTGTGGCGGAAGGCCACTGCGGAGCGGCACCGCCGATTCCTTCAATACGGCTTTTAGTGTGGGCATAATGCTGGGTAATTGCTGGAACTCCTGAATAACGGCGGCATACTTGTTTCGTAAGTTTCGGAGAGCTCCGGGCGCTTTCACAGTTTTTGGGGCCAATTCGGGCTCAGCTATGAAAAGCGCCAAAAACGCCTTGCCCGGTTCCATCCATTACTGTTGGGCATCAATTTGGGGGCGTTCCTTATACCTAACCTGCCGTAGCGCATTATGCTGCGTAGCATGAGCGCCTTTTTTGCGGTTATGTTCCGGCATTATGGATGGCTCTGTTATAGCATGTGGTCGTTTCATCTCCACAGCACAGTGAAAATACAGCCTTTTCCTTTAATTTTCCCCTTGGCGGACTTCATGGCTAAGGTATTTGGTTGGCAAATAAGCATAGAGTTACATAATATTTATTGAAAATATCATGAAACCCTTGCTC
>URTO01000090.1 GCA_900550745.1 uncultured Desulfovibrio sp.
TACATACATTCAATTCAAAATCTTTCATTCCCTTTTCAGCCTGTGTATCCGGCAGTACGCCGGAAGCTCTTTACCGTACGACGAGCACGGGAACCTTGGCGAGGGTGAGCACCTTATGGGTGACGCTGCCGAGGAGAAGCCCCTCAATGTCGCTGCGGCCGCGGGAACCCATGACGATCAGGTCGCACTTCATGTCTTCGGCGGTTTCGATGATGCCTTCGGCGGTGGAGGTATGGAGAACAATCTTTTCGCGGCAGGCGATGTTGTCCTTGGCGATGACGTCCATGACGGGCTGGGTGATGAGGTTGGCGTCTGTCTTGACGGCTTCTTCGGCTTCCCTGCGCGCATCGCCGCCGATGACGTTGGGGATGGGGGGGAGAACCGTAGCGACGACGATTTCGCCGCCTTCACGGACGAGGCTGACCGCGTGGGCCACGGCGTGCATGGAGTGTTCGGAACCATCGACGGGCAAGAGGATGCGGTTGTAGGCCATACGTGCTCCTTGATATTGACGCTGATGCGTCTGTTTGAAGGGATCGCAGCATATGTTACACGGGCCGAAACGAAGTGACAAGGCTTCTATTCGGCGGGCGGGAATACTGCGGAAACGGTGCGGATACGCTGGAACGCCGCATGGTTGCGGCGGCATGGAGAGCCCGTTTCCTCCCCGGCCTCAGATTGACAATAACGCCCTGCCAGAGTACATTTATCCATTCCATTTTTATATCCCACATTTATGGCCTCCGGTGTGCGCGACCTCCCGGAGCGTCTTTGTCCTCAGGAGGGCACGATGTCCAAAATTTTGAGCAAAGGCCTGACCTTCGATGATGTGTTGTTGGTGCCCGCCTATTCTGAAGTCACGCCGGATATGGTGGACGTGACCGCTTGGCTGACCCCGTCCATCTCCCTGAACATTCCGCTGGTTTCCGCCGCGATGGATACCGTGACCGAGTCCGCGATGGCCATTTCGCTGGCCCGCGCCGGCGGCATCGGCATCGTGCACAAGAATATGAGCATCGAGCGTCAGAAGCTGGAGATCGAAAAGGTCAAGAAGTCCGAAAGCGGCATGATCATCGATCCCATCACCGTCGAGCCCGACGACACCGTCGAGCACGCGCTGGATCTCATGCACGCCTACCGCGTGTCCGGCCTGCCCGTGGTTCGGGAAAAGAAGCTGGTCGGCATCCTGACCAACCGCGACGTCCGTTTTGTTGAAGATCTCTCCGGTACCAAGGTTCGGGACGTCATGACCAGCGAAAACCTGATCACCGTCCCCACCGGAACCACGCTTGAGGAAGCCAAGCACCACCTGCACACCCACCGCATCGAAAAGCTGCTGGTGGTCGACGAAAAGGGCGAGCTTGCCGGGCTCCTCACCATGAAGGACATCGACAAGGTTCAGAAATACCCCAACGCCTGTAAGGACAGCAAGGGCCGCCTGCGCGTCGGCGCGGCCATCGGCGTGGGGCCGGAAGGCGAAAAGCGCGCCGCCGCCCTCATCGCCGCGGGCGTTGACGTGCTCGTGCTCGACTCCGCGCACGGCCACTCCAAGAACATTTTGGATGCCGTGTCCGCCATCAAGGGCGCGTTCCCGAATTGCCAGCTCGTCGCGGGCAACGTGGCGACCTATGAAGGCGCCCGCGCCATGCTGAAGGCCGGCGCCGACACCGTGAAGGTGGGCATCGGGCCCGGCTCCATCTGCACCACGCGCGTCGTCGCCGGCGTAGGCGTGCCGCAGGTCACCGCCATCATGGAATGTTCCCGCGCCGCCCGCGAAATGGACCGCTGCTGTATCGGCGACGGCGGCATCAAGTTCTCCGGCGACGTGGTCAAGGCCCTCTCCGCCGGTGCAAACTCCGTCATGATCGGCAGCCTGCTCGCGGGCACTGAGGAAAGCCCGGGGGAAACCATCCTTTATCAGGGCCGTACCTACAAGATTTATCGCGGCATGGGCTCCATCGACGCCATGAAGGAAGGCAGCTCCGACCGCTACTTCCAGCAGAAGAGCAAGAAGCTCGTCCCCGAAGGCATCGTGGGCCGCGTGCCCTTCCGCGGTTTGGCCAGCGAAACCATCTATCAGCTTGTGGGCGGCGTCCGTTCCGGCATGGGCTACTGCGGCGCGGCGACCATTCAGGAACTCTTTGAAAAATCCCAGATGGTGGAAATCTCCGCCGCGGGCCTGCGTGAAAGCCACGTCCATGACGTCATCATCACCAAGGAAGCCCCCAACTATCGCGTGGACAACGCGTAAGCCCCCTTTCGGCGGGGAGGCCCCTCCCCGCCGCCTTCCCGGACACCACGGGATTCTCATTGACACGGACAGACTCTGAGACAACGCTGTTTCTCGAACAAAAGGACATACGATGCCCAGTAAAGTTATCATCATAGACTACGGCTCTCAGGTTACCCAGCTCATTGCCCGCCGGGTGCGCGAAGCCGGCGTCTATTCCGAAATCCACCCCTGCGTCGTCACCGCCGAGCAGGTGAAAGCCATGCAGCCTTCCGCGATCATCCTGTCGGGCGGCCCCGCAAGCGTGGGGGAAAAGGATGCCCCCGCTCTGGACAAGGGCTTCCTTGAGCTCGGCGTGCCGGTTCTCGGCATCTGCTACGGCATGCAGCTTCTGGCCTTCAACCTCGGCGGCGGGCTGGAGCAGTCCGAAACCCGCGAGTACGGCCCGGCCGATTTGCGGTTCGTTCGTTCCTGCGCCCTGTGGGACGGCATCGATCTGACCAAGCTTTCCCGCGTGTGGATGTCCCACGGCGACACCGTGAAGACGCCCCCTGCGGGGTTCGTCGTCACCGGCAGCACCGACACGCTCGAAGTGGCGGCCATGGCCGACGAGGCCCGCAAGATCTACGCCGTGCAGTTCCACCCCGAAGTGCACCACTCCGTGGACGGCGACACCATGCTCCGCAACTTCCTGTTCAAGATCGCCAAGATCACGCCGGACTGGACGATGTCCTCCTTTGTGGAGCGCGTGGTCAACGAAGTGCGCGAAACCGTGGGCGACGGGCATGTGGTCTGCGCGCTCTCCGGCGGCGTGGACTCCACCGTGGTCGCCGTGCTGCTGCACAAGGCCATCGGCAAGAACCTGCACTGCATCTTTGTGGACAACGGCGTGCTCCGCTCCGGCGAAGGCGACGAGGTCGTCAACTACCTGCGAGAGCATTTCGATCTGAACCTCAAGCTGGTGAACGCGCAGGATCGTTTCCTCGATCTGCTCGCCGGGGTCGAAGACCCTGAGAAGAAGCGCAAGATCATCGGCCATACCTTCATCGACGTTTTCGATGAAGAGGCGCGCGCCATCGGCAACGTGGAATGGCTGGCTCAAGGGACCCTCTATCCCGACGTGATCGAGTCCGTGTCCCACAAGGGGCCGAGCGCGGTCATCAAGAGCCACCATAACGTGGGCGGCTTGCCGGAAAAGATGAACATGAAGCTCATCGAGCCGCTGCGTGAACTGTTCAAGGATGAGGTGCGTCAGGTGGGCGCGGAGCTCGGCATGCCCGAATCCGTCATCTGGCGCCAGCCGTTCCCCGGGCCCGGCCTCGCCATCCGCGTGATCGGCGAAGTGACCCGCGAGCGGCTGGACATCCTCCGCAAGGCCGACGCCATCGTGCAGCAGGAACTGCGTGATGCCGGCTGGTATCGTAAGATTTGGCAGGGCTTCGCCGTGCTGCTCCCGTTGAAGACGGTGGGCGTCATGGGCGACGGGCGCACGTATGAGCATGTCATCGCCCTGCGCTGTGTGGACAGCGTGGACGCCATGACCGCCGACTGGGCACGTCTGCCGTATGATCTGCTGGAACGGATTTCCAGAAGGATCATCAATGAAGTCAAGGGAGTAAACCGTGTGGTGTACGACGTCTCCTCGAAGCCGCCGAGCACCATCGAATGGGAATAGCGAGGCGGTATCATGTTTGGTATTGGCGGTACAGAACTGCTGGTGATTCTCGTCGTAGCGCTGATTGTCCTTGGCCCTAAAAGCGTCCCTCAGATTGCACGGACGCTCGGCAGGGCCATGGGTGAATTCCGCAAGGTCTCTACGGAATTCCAGCGGACTCTGAATACGGAAATTGAGCTCGAAGAGCACGAAAAGCGCAAGCAGGAAGCGGAAAAGGAACTGTTCGGCACCGAACAGAAAACCACCGCGGCTGCGAAGCCCGCTGAAGCGGCTTCGCCCGCCGCCAAACCGGCCGCCGCGGCAACGGCAGCCGCCCCGACGGAAACCGGCGCTTCCGTAAAGGGTTAGGCATGACAGAACGTGAAGACAAGATCCCCGCCGCGCCCTCCGGTGCGGCGGAGGAACAGGAAATCTTGCTGGATTCCCCGATTGTGGAGTCCGAGGACGGGCCCGGGGCGGTAGACGCTCCGGGCGTCTCCGGTTCGGAGGAGCCGGGCGGGGCCGCCGCCGCATCCGCCCCCGCGGCCGAAGAAGCCGTCGGGCCGGTTCTTCCGGTTGAGGATGCCGTTGCCGGGAACCCGGAAGCGGCGGCCTCCGCTGATGCCGACGTTCCGGCGGGGCTGCCCGGATTCCCCGAAGGTGCGTCGTCGGCTTGGCCGCAGGAGGGGGCGCTGCCCGCGTCCGCCGCCGGCGGTGAGCCTCCGGCCCCCGTCGATCCTCCCTCCGCTGGGGAAGAGGGGCCGGAAGAAGAACGGCCCATGACCCTGCTGGAGCATCTTGGGGAACTGCGCAGGCGCCTTGTGCGCGGCTTTTTGGCTATCCTGATCGGCTTTTTCGCCTGTTACGGCTTCGCCCAGCAGTTGTTCTACTATCTTTCCCTGCCGCTCTTGAAGGTCATGCCCGCCGACTCCAAGTTTATTTATACGGGGGTTGCGGAAGGCTTCTTCGTCGACATGAAGGTCGCGTTCGTGGCCGGCGTGTTCGTGGCG
The DNA here is from genome assembly GCA_900550745.1 of uncultured Desulfovibrio sp. Lineage (GTDB taxonomy): Bacteria > Desulfobacterota > Desulfovibrionia > Desulfovibrionales > Desulfovibrionaceae > Bilophila. The sequence goes on from URTO01000090.1 coordinate 4,895, forward strand.
TGCCCGTTCCTGTTCTATCAGATCTGGGCGTTCATCGCGCCGGGCCTGTATGAGGAGGAAAAGAAGTACATCATCCCGCTGGCCCTGTCTTCGGCGCTGTTCTTCATTTTGGGCGGGGTATTCTGTTATTTCGGGGTATTCCCGTTCGCTTTCGAGTTTTTCATGAGCTATTCGACCGACAACATTGTAGCGATGCTGTCGATCAACGAATACCTGAGCTTCGCGCTCAAGATGGTGCTGGCCTTCGGGCTCATTTTTGAAATGCCGCTGTTCAGCTTCTTCCTTGCGCGCATGGGGATCATCACCGCGCAGAAGATGCGGGACGTGCGCAAATACGCTGTCTTGGCCATTTTTGTCGTCGCCGCCATCCTGACGCCGCCGGACGTGTTCTCGCAGCTTATGATGGCGGGGCCCATGCTTGTGCTGTATGAAGTCAGCATCTGGGTGGCTGCACTCGTGGGCAAGAAGAAGGTGGAGCGGGAAAAGGCGGCCGAGGAAGGTGGGGCATGATCCGTACCGGGCACGTCGCCAGAACTACGGCGGAAACCGACATCGATCTGGCCTTGCGTCTTGAAGGCAGCGGTAAAACGTCCGTCGCCACCGGGTTTGGCCTGCTTGACCACATGCTCACCCTGACGGCGTTCTGGGCCGGGTTCGATCTGTCCCTGACGTGTAAGGGCGATACGCATATCGATGCGCATCACTCCGCCGAGGACATCGCCCTTTGCCTCGGCCAGGCGTTCGCGCAGGCCGTGGGCGACAGGAAGGGCATTGCCCGTGTGGGGTTCGCCCGTGTGCCGATGGATGAGGCGCTGGCCGAAGTGACGCTTGATATTTCCGGGCGTCCGTGGCTGGAGTGGCGGGGCGACGAGCTTTTGCCGCCCGTGCTTGCGGGCGAGGAACGCGACGTCTGGCGCGAATTCTATAAGAGTTTTGCCGCCGCCGCCCGCATGAACGTGCATGTCGCGTTCCTGTACGGCAGGAACGGGCATCATTTGTTGGAATCCGCGGCTAAGGGGTTGGGGCTTGCCTTGGCTCAGGCCGTTTCCCTCACCGGTAACGTGGTGCGGAGCACCAAAGGGAGTCTCGACTGATGAGCAGACTGACCCGCCGTTTTTTCTGCCTCGCGGTTTTGGCCGTGTCCATGTCCCTGCTTGCGGCCTGTCAGAAGATGACGCCCGACGCTCCCGATCTTCCCGACTTGAAGGTCGGCGTCGTCGGCGTGGAACAGCCCAAGGGGACGACGGATTTGCTTGCGGGATTCATCCCTGAGGATCGCGTGCTGGCCTCGGATCAGGCTGTGGCCACGTTCAATGAAGAACTCATGAAGCTTTTGAAGACCACGACGCACCGTTCGTATGTGTTCATCCCCAAGGCCGGGGGCGCGGATCCCCGCGAACGCAATGGCGCGCTGGCCTATTGGGCCAAGATCGGGAAGGACATGGGCGTGGATCTGCTCATCGTCCCGCAAATCCTCGACTGGCGTGAACGGGCCGGGAGCAGCGCGGGGGTGACGACGTCCGCCGCCGTGAATATCGACTTTTACCTGATCGACGTGCGCGAACCCGGCGGCGCTTTGGTGTCCCGTTCCCACTTCAAGGAAAAGCAGGTCGGCCTGAGCGACAACCTGATGAACTTCGATACGTTCTTCAAGCGCGGCGCCAAGTGGCTCACGGCGCAGGAGCTGGCGATGGAAGGGATGCAGAAGATGATCAAGGAGTTCGGTTTATGATCCTCTTTCCCGCGGTGGATATCAAAGGGGGGCAGGCCGTGCGCCTCAGGCGCGGGCGTGCCGACGACTCCACGGTCTTTTCCGACGATCCGGTTGCGGCGGCGCTGCAATGGCAGGAGCAGGGCGCGAAGTTCCTGCATCTTGTGGATTTGGACGGCGCGTTTGAAGGCGTGTCGCCGAATACGGATCTGGTGCGCCGGATTTGTGAAGCCCTTTCCATCCCGGTACAGCTTGGCGGCGGCATCCGTGACGAGGAAACCGCCCATCGCTGGCTTGATGCGGGTGTGGCCCGGCTGATCATCGGGACGTTGGCTCTGGAAGAGCCCGCCCGTTTCGCGGCTCTGTGCCATGCCTGTCCCGGCCGTATCGGCGTTTCGCTGGATGCGGAAAACGGACGCCTGAAGACCCGCGGCTGGGTGGGGGATACGCCGTATACGGTGGATGACGTGGTTCCCCGTCTGGCTGAAGACGGCGCGGCGTTCCTTGTTTATACGGACATTGAGCGCGACGGGATGCAGACCGGCGTGAACGTGCCCGCCCTGACGCATCTGGCCCGGACGAGCAAGGTGCCGGTGATTGCCGCCGGAGGCGTCGCCACGTTGGATGACGTGAAGGCGCTGTATCCGTTGTCGGTATCCGCGAACCTTGAAGGCGCAATCAGCGGACGGGCCATTTACGAGGGCACGCTGGATCTGCGCGAGGCCATGAGCTGGATCGCCGCGCAGGAACGGTAGTTTTCATGTGATGAAGGGAGGGGGCTTTCTGAAAAGGGGAAGCCCCCCTCATGGTTTTCTCTTTTCTTTCTCTCT
>URTO01000091.1 GCA_900550745.1 uncultured Desulfovibrio sp.
GGAACCTTTCCAACTCCGGTGATGCGCATCAAAAAACGCCCGGATACACGTATGTATCCGGGCGATTTTCTTTTTATAAGAGAACTGCCGGGCAGCCTCCCGTGGCCAAAAGCCTTAGGCGGGAGAAGGAAGGGCTGCGCAGAAAAAAGAGGATTTTTCCGAAGAAAGGCCCCTCCTGAATGCCTCTCCCCCATGCTTTCCGTTTCGTTATCTCAAGTCGCGGATCTTCCGCTGTTCTTCCTCATCGCGATACAGCTTATACACGACGGAATCCACAAGGCCTTGCCAACTGGCTTCGATGATGTCGTGCGACACGCCCACGGTCACCCATGTGCTGTCGGCGTCACCCGATTCGATGAGCACGCGGACAACGGAGGCCGTCCCGCCCGTACCGTCGGCAGCGGAAAGGACGCGAACCTTGAAGTCCAGCAGCTTCATTTCCTTCAAGCGCGGGTAGAACGGCAGAAGCGCCTTGCGGAGCGCGGTATCCAGCGCGTTGACCGGGCCGTTGCCGGTGGCTGCGGTATGCTCGACGGCGCCCTCCACTTCCACCATGACCGTGGCTTCTTCCATCGGCAACTCATGGTTGGCATCGCGCACGGCGCTCACATGGTACTGCACCAGCTTGAAGAAGTCCCGGACGCCGCGCCGCGCCAGTTTGCGCAGGATGAGCAGCTCGACGCTGGCTTCGGCGGAAGCGTAGTCGTATCCGAGACTCGCCTTTTTTTTCAGCTCGTTGAACAGCCCCTTGACCACGGGTTCGTCCTTGTCCAGATGGAACCCGAACCGGCGGGCCAACGAGACGATGTTGCTCCGCCCGCCAAGCTCCGTGATCAAAATGCGCTGGCCATTGCCGACCAACTCCGGCTCCATGTGCTCGTACAGGGAGGAACAGCGGTTGACGGCGCTGACGTGCACCCCACCCTTGTGCGCGAAGGCGGAATTGCCCACGAAAGGCTGGCGGTTGAACGGCTTCATGTTCGCCACTTCAGCGAAATAGGACGACAGCTTGCTCAGTTGGCGGAGCCGCTCATCAGCGGGCTCAGGCAAACAGGACAAACCGCATTTCACCTGCAAAACCGGAATGATCGAGCACAGGTTGGCATTGCCGCAGCGCTCGCCCACCCCGTTGATCGTGCCCTGCACCATTTCCGCGCCGGACTGCACGGCGGCGATGGTATTCGCCACAGCCATCTCGCAGTCGTTGTGCGTATGGATGCCGAGCCGGACTTCAGGCAGGGCCACGCGCAGATCCGAAACGATCTGCCGTATTTCATTCGGGAGGGTGCCGCCGTTGGTGTCGCACAGGTTGATGATCAGCGCGCCCGCCTCGTGCGCGGCCCGCAAGACCGCCAGCGAATACTCCGCATTCCGCTTGTAGCCGTCGAAAAAATGCTCCGCGTCAAAATAGACTTCCGGCATGGAGCGCTTCAAATAGGCCACCGAATTACGGATGATGTCCAGATTCCGTTTGGGGTCCAGACGCAGGGCTTCCTTTGCATGGCGTTCGCACGACTTGCCGAAAATCGTCCCCGCCGTCGCGCCGGAAGCGATGAGCGCGTTCAGGTTCGGGTCGGCTTCCGCCGTGTTGTCGGGGTGGTGCGTACTCCCGAATGCGGCGATACGGGCATGTTTCAAGTGATAATTGGCGATTTCCTTGAAAAACGCCACGTCCACCGGATTGGAACCGGGCCAGCCGCCTTCAATATAGTCGATGCCGAATTCATCAAGGCGCAGGGCGATCTTGATTTTATCCGGGGTCGACAGGTTGACGTCTTCGGCCTGCGTGCCGTCGCGGAGGGTCGTATCGTACAGGACAATCTTCTGCGTCATGGCGTTCCTTTCCAATGGCTACTCTGCGGAACCGCAGCAGGAGCACCGCCCCCCGCAAGCAACCGGGTATTCACCATTGAAACAGGCGAGACAGTACTTGTCCGGTTCGGAAACCGAGTTCAGCAGCCCTTCGATGGTGAGGTAATGAAGCGAATCAAGATTCAGCAGGCCGGGCAACGCTTCCTGAGGATGGTTGGCGGCCACAAGTTCCCCGCGGGACGAGAAATTGATTCCGTAGAAGCAGGGATGGCGCAGCGGCGGACAGCTCACGCGGAAATGCACTTCACGGGCGCCCAGCTCACGCAGCTTGACCACGCGGGTGCGAACCGTCGTGCCGCGCACGATGGAGTCGTCGACGATGCAGATGCGGCGGTTCTTGATCATGGAACGTACCGGGTTCAGCTTCACGCGGACGCCGAAGTTGCGCATGGTCTGGGAAGGCTGGATGAAGGTACGGCCAACGTAGTGGTTGCGGATATACGCCTGCTCATAAGGCACACCGGCGGCATGGGCGAAGCCGATGGCCGCGTACACGCCCGAATCCGGGAACGGCATGACCAGTTCGGCGTCGGTGGGCGCTTCCTTGGCCATTTCATAGCCCATGTGCTTACGGCACTGGTACACGTCTTCGCCGAACACGATGGAGTCGGGACGGGCGAAATAGACCAGCTCGAAAATGCACTGGCGGACGGGCACCTTGCCCGCATTGTTGAGCGAACGGCTGAAAACCTTGTCGCCGTCGACCACGACCATTTCGCCGGGTTCCACTTCGCGGAGGTATTCGGCTTCCAGCAAATCAAAGGCACAGGTTTCGGAAGCGAACACATACGCGTCGTCCACCTTGCCCATAGACAGCGGGTGGAAACCGTGGGCGTCGCGCAGCGCGATGATGCGGCCTTCGGACAGGATAATAAGGGAGTACGCCCCGCGCACGCGATCGCACGCGGAGAGGATGGCTTCCTCAAGATCCTTCTTTTTGGCAAGGCTGCGCGCAATGAGGTGCACGAAAATTTCACTGTCGCTGCTGGTCTGGAAGATGGCGCCTTCGCTTTCCAGTTCGTCGCGGAGTTCCGAGGCATTGGTCAGGTTGCCGTTATGGGCCAGTGCGATCTCAATGCCGCAAACCCGGACGACCAGCGGCTGGGCGTTCTTGCGAACCGAAATCCCCGATGTGGAATAGCGCACATGGCCGATGGCCTTGTTGCCCTGCAGCTCCTGGCCGAGGGCAGCCTCGTCATATACGTCCGGCACAAGCCCCATCCCCGCGTGCAGCCGGATGTGTTTGCCGTCATAGCTTGCGATGCCCGTGCTTTCCTGCCCGCGATGCTGGAGGGCGTACAGACCGAAATAGGCCATCCGAGCCGCTTCAGGATGTCCAGAAATACCAAAAATTCCGCACATACAGTACCTTTCGTCACGAAGAGGGCGGAAAAAGCCCTTTGAAGAAAGGCTCCTTCCGCCCTCTTCAGGCTTTCCTTCCGCTCCGTCGACCTTTGTTGTGGTCAGTGGATAATGCCCGCGGAGGCAGGCCGTTCGTTGTACGCTTGTCGCAATCCGGCGGGAACCCCATTGCCCGGCAACGGATTCCCCGCCCTCGGCGTACGGCCCTCCCGTCCCCGCGAAAAGGGGATCGCCACGTTCCCGTGAGGGGCCGCATCACCGAAACAGGCAGCCTTCCGGTACAGCGGCATTACGGCCATATGCCGTTTCCGCCGCCGTCCCGGAAGGCCGGGCCGTTTTTCAAACAAGGAAAGAGAGAATGATAAAAAAAACTTCCGGCTCTTGCAATACGCGAAGAACCGCCCCTTCCCCAAGAAGCGTGTGCGGGGAGAACAAGGGAGGGAGCCCTTGCCCCCTCCCCACGGATTACTCGCCCTTATAATATTCCTGAAGGCTCTTTGCGCGCACTTCGGTAGTCCGGGCCGCACCGATGGCGCGGGCAATGGCCTTCGCCCCGGACAGCGTGGTGCTGTACGGCACGCCGTAATGGAGCGTAGCCTGGCGGATGGCCTTGGAATCGTGCGCGGTGCGCTTGCCCGAAGCGGTGTTGATGACCAGCGAGACTTCGCCGTTCTTGATGAGGTCGACGATGTTCGGGCGGCCTTCATACACCTTGAGCACGCGGGTGGACGGGATGCCCTGCCCAGCCAAAAGCCCGGCGGTGCCGGAGGTGGCGAGCAGCTCAAAGCCGAGATCCACATACTGGCGGGCGACCTCGGCCACAAAACGCTTGTCGCGGTCGTTCACGGACAGGAACACCTTGCCGCCGTCCGGCAGCTTCTGGCCCGCGCCCCACTGCCCTTTGAGGAAGGCTTCCTCAAAGGTCGGGGCGATGCCCATGACTTCGCCGGTGGAGCGCATTTCAGGGCCAAGCAGGATGTCCACGCCGGGGAAACGGCGGAACGGGAACACGGATTCCTTGACGGACACGTACCCGGAGCGGCGCATGGACCAGGGATCCAGTTCCTTGAGGCTCTTGCCGAGCATGACCTGCGTGGCGAGGCGCGGCAGGGGCACGCCCGTGGCCTTGGAGACGAACGGCGCGGTACGCGAGGCGCGGGGGTTCACTTCGAGGATGAACACAACCCCGTCCTTGATCGCGAACTGGATGTTCATCAGGCCGACGACGCGCAGCTCCTTGGCAAGGGCCACGGTCTGGCGCTCGATTTCGGCGACGATGTCGGCGGGCAGCGAATAGGGGGGCAGCACGCAGGAAGAGTCGCCTGAGTGGATGCCCGCTTCCTCGATGTGTTCCATGACCCCGGCGACGTATACGTCCTCACCGTCGGACAGCGCGTCCACGTCCACTTCAATGGCGTTTTCAAGGAATTTGTCGATGAGCACGGGATGCTCAAGCTTCTGCCTGCCGACATGCTGCGCGAAGTATTCCGCCATTTCCTCATCGTCATAGACGATCATCATGGCCCGCCCGCCAAGCACGTAGCTGGGACGGATCACAATGGGATAGCCGATGCGGTGGGCGATCTCGCGGGATTCTTCCAGCGTGGTCGCCGTGCCGTTGGCGGGCTGGAGAAGCGACAGCTTCTGGAGCAGGGCCTGAAAACGCTCACGGTCTTCGGCGCGGTCGATGGCGTCCGGGCTGGTGCCGAGGATGGGCACGCCCGCGCGCAGCAGCGGCACGGCGAGGTTCAACGGCGTCTGGCCGCCGAACTGGACGATCACGCCGTCGGGCCGTTCCTTTTCCACAATGTGCATCACGTCTTCAAAGGTCAGCGGCTCGAAATAGAGGCGGTCGGACGTATCATAGTCGGTGGAAACGGTCTCAGGGTTGGAATTGACCATGATGGCCTGAACCCCGGCATCCTTGAGGGCGAAGGAAGCGTGGCAGCAGCAGTAGTCGAACTCGATGCCCTGCCCGATGCGGTTGGGGCCGCCGCCGAGGATGATGACCTTTTTGCGGTCGGCGGGAACCACTTCCTGCCCCGTTTCGTAGGTCGAATAGAAATAGGGGGTATAGGCTTCAAACTCCGCGGCACAGGTATCCACCAGATAGTAGGTGGGCACGGTGCCGGTTTCACGGCGCAGGGCGCGGATGTCGCCTTCGGGCTTCTTCCACATTTCCGCAAGCTGGCGGTCGGAGAAGCCGAATTCCTTGGCCTTGCGGAGCACGGCGACCATTTCCGGGTTGTCGGGCGTCATGGAGTTTGCCAGCGCGAAGTCGCGGATCTGCCCTTCCATATCCACGATTTCCCTGATCTGGCGCAGGAACCACGGGTCGATCAGCGTGATCTCGTGGAGCTCCTCCAGCGAGAACCCGGCGAGCATGGCCTGACGGATGGCGAACAGTCGGCGCGAGTTGGGCGTGCGGAGCTTGCCCATGAGCTCTTCACGCGAAGGCAGCTCGGCACGGAAGTTGCTGCCGAGGCCGATGGCCCCGATTTCCAGCGAGCGCAGCCCCTTCTGGAGCGATTCCTTGAACGTCCGGCCGATGGCCATGGTCTCGCCCACGCTCTTCATGGAGGTGGTCAGCTCGTCCTTGGAGCCGGGGAACTTCTCAAAGGTGAAGCGGGGGATCTTGACCACGCAGTAGTCGATGGTGGGTTCAAAGGAGGCGGAGGTTTCGCGGGTAATGTCGTTGCGGAGCTCGTCCAGCGTATAGCCGACGGCCAGCTTTGCCGCGATCTTGGCGATGGGGAAGCCCGTCGCCTTGGAAGCCAGCGCGGAGGAACGGGACACGCGGGGGTTCATTTCGATGACCACGAGCTCGCCGTCAGCGGGGTTGACGCCGAACTGCACGTTCGATCCGCCGGTCTCCACGCCGATTTCGCGCATGATTGCGATGGAAGCGTCGCGCATCTTCTGGTATTCGCGATCCGTCAGGGTCTGGGCCGGGGCCACGGTGATGGAGTCGCCGGTATGCACGCCCATGGCGTCCACGTTTTCGATGGAGCACACGATCACGCAGTTGTCGGCGGTGTCGCGCATGACTTCCATCTCAAATTCTTTCCAGCCGATGACCGACTGCTCGATCATGACTTCGCCCACCGGGCTGGCGGCCAGGCCGTCGCCCGCGATTTCCTCAAGGTCTTCCATATTGTAGGCGATGCCGCCGCCCGTGCCGCCGAGCGTGAAGGCGGGGCGGATGATCATCGGGAAGGGCATGGAGGAACCGACGCGGCGCACGTCGTCCATAGTGTGGGCGATGGCGCTCTGAGGAACCTTGAGGCCGATGTTTTCCATCGCCTGACGGAACAGCTCGCGGCTCTCGGCCTTTTCAATGACTTCGGCCCGCGCGCCGATGAGTTCCGTGCCGCACTCGGCCAGCACGCCGGATTTCGCCAGTGCGAGCGCCGTGTTCAGGCCCGTCTGCCCGCCGAGGGTGGGCAGGATGGCGCACGGGCGTTCCTTGCGCACGATGGCGGCAACCGTTTCCGGTTCGATGGGTTCGATGTAGGTGCGATCCGCAAGCCCGGGGTCGGTCATGATGGTCGCCGGGTTGGAGTTCACCAATATGACCTCATACCCCTCTTCTTTCAGGGCCTTGATGCCCTGAGTCCCGGAATAGTCGAATTCGCACGCTTGGCCGATGACGATCGGGCCAGAACCGATTACCATGATCTTTTTGAGATCTGTACGCTTGGGCATATCGCTCCCCGCTGGGCAAGGGTAGATTTGTTTCGTCCGCAGCCGGCCTCTCCACCGGCTGGCACCAATGGCCGCACGCCGAAACAGCGGCACTCCATCATATAGGGAATGAAGAAGAATGAATCCCTCAGTTCCTACACGCCATTGTTCCCGCTGGCAAGAGGAAGAAGCGCACCTTTCTCGGAAATCCCGCCGCACCTTTTCCCCTGCCGGGCGCACTGCGGGAGGGGGGCGGCCAACCGTTTTGCACGAAAAACGCGGCTTGCCTCTTGCGTTTTTTTGGGAGAGCGTATATGAAACCAGTCTTTGGTGCGGACAGTCCGTGCCCCTAGAAAGATTTTTTCGGGCGACCGTCCGAATATATGGAGGATGTCATGTCCAAGCAGTGCGAATTTTGCGGCAAAAAGCCCCAGACCGGCAACTATGTGAGCCACTCCAACATCAAGACCAAGCGCGTGTTCAACCCCAACCTTCAG
>URTO01000092.1 GCA_900550745.1 uncultured Desulfovibrio sp.
ACCACATGCCATGACAGAGCCTAGGCCGTGTCGCTAACTAGATATAATCTATTGAAATTATTCAACCATTTTTAGTTGTAAAAAATTATTTTTAATGGTTTAAAATAGTTATATAAAAATGGCACGGCCTAGGCGAAAACCCGGAAGCACCGCACCCGGAGGCAGCCCCCGCAGGGGAAGGCGCGGAAAGGGGCCCTTTACAGACGCCGGAAAGGGGCGCATCGGGGATCAGGAGGGCCGCCCGCAGTGGTTCCAAAAACAACCGCTGCGGGCGGGAAGCCGGATGCGTTCGGGCGGGGGAGCTGCCGCGAACGGCCGTCATCCGGCAAAACCTTCGAGCTCCACTTCAACCACGGCGGCGGGGTTCGGAAGCGCGGCCACGCCGACACACGTGCAGGCCGGGGCGCAGGACAGCCCCGCGCCGCCTTCCCCAATACCGGGACCTTCAGGGGAACCGGGGGCATCCCCTTCCTCCGGGGCGCGGCGGAAAACCCGCTCGAACGCCCGGTCGAACGCATCCTTCTGGCCCATGTCCGTGAGGAAGACGGTCATCTTCGCCACCTGTTCCGGGGCAAACCCGGCTTCGGCAAGGATCCCGCGGATATTCCCAAGCACGGTGAGGGACTGTTCATAGCAGCCGGGGTGGTCGATGCGCCCCGTTTCGGGGTTCTGGGCCACCTGCCCGGACAGGAAGAACCGACCGTCCTTGAGGGTCATGCGTGAAAACGGGAGCCCTGCGGGGCCGCGCCCGATGCGCGTAACCGTGCCCATATCAACCGCCGCCGCTGTAATAGGAGTCGGACGCGATGTAGGGCTCGCGCCAGTCCTTGTACCAGCCGAGGATCTTGCAGCCGTTGAAATCCAACAGTACCGTGTCGCGGGAGTACAGGATGGTTCCGCCGGGGCCCTGCACATGCGGGTTCAGCACCAGCACCATGCCCTCCTTGAGCTCGGTGGCATCGCCCGGCGCGATCCAAGGGGCCTCCTGCGAGGCGACGCCGATGCCGTGCCCCCAGTGGACGCCGGTGACGGGGGTGACGCCCGCCCGCTCCGCCGCGTCCAGCATGGCAGCGTAGAGATCCGCGCAGGTCGCGCCGGGCCGCACGGCGGCGAGGGCGGCCTTGCGCATGGCGACAAGCCCTTCATACGCTTCCGTCTGTTCCGGCAGGGGCCAGCCCATCGTCATCAGCCGCGAGCCGAACGCCCAATAGCCGTTCAGCGACGCCTGAAGGTCAAGGCGGTTCATTTCGTCGCGGGCCGTCTTCTTGCCCTGCCCGATGCCGAACTTGGGCGACTCGGCCCAATAGTCTTTGGCATGGGCTCCGGTGGCGGACTGGGAAATCCCGTTGTAGCCGACGGCCTCAAAACCCCGTTCGAGGGCGTGTATGCGGATAAGCTCCGCCTGCCCCTTTTCCGCGCGGGCGTCACAGGCGAGGCTGTGGTGGACGGCCCCCATGATGGCATGGTCGGCGCGGTAGGCGAGATCCTCAAGGAGCGCCGCCTCCTCCGCGCTCTTGATCTGGCGCATGGCGCTGATCGCGGCGGAAATGTCCGTAAGCGCCCATCCGCCGAGGGCATCGCGCAGGGCTACGCTGGCGCGGTTCATGTCCAGCCCTATGGAGGACAGTCCCAGCGGGCGGAGGAAGTCCGCCAGCTCCGCAGCGGCGTGCGTGGCATCAAGGCTTCCCGGATAGGCGCGGACATCCGAAATGATGCCCCGTTCCCAGCTCTTGGCCCAGAGGGACGGGCTCAGGACGAGGGGGAGCCTGCCTTTGGCGAACAGGACGAATGCGAGGCCCGGATGCTCGTCCGTGAACGGGAGGTGCACCTGCGCCGCATAACGCATGTTGTCCCCGCCGGTCAAAAGGAACGCATCGCAGCCCGAACGCTCCAGTTCAGACTGGATCTTTTCAAGTACGGTCGTATTCAAGTTCTTCTCCTTGGCTCTCCGGCAATGGCCTGCCGTTTCCCGGCATCAGGGGCCGGAAGCCGGCCATCCCCGCCCATCCGGGCGGTCGTGCAGCGGTGCCTTTCCCTGTTGCGGGGAGGGCGGGGATGGCGGTTCGATCTTCCGCGGGCCCCCTTAGTGGGCGCTGCGAAACCCTGTGATCATGTAGGGCATATCCCAGTTCCGATGCCAGCTCAGGAGGCGCGGCCCACCCTTTTCCACGGCATAGATGTCGATGGAGCGGAGGAGTTCCCCTTCCGGGCCCAGTGTCGCCACATCAAGGGCGATGACCATGTTCTCGCAGAGCATGGTCGGATCGTCGGCGGCGAGGTACGGCCCTTCGATCTCCCCGCGCCCGACGCCGTGGCCTATGCCGGAAGCGCTGGAAAGCGGGATGCCCCGCTTTGCGGCTTCCTTCACCACCGCGCCGTGGATATCCGAACAGGCAACGCCGGGGCGGAGCATGTCGAGCGCCAGCATCTTGAGGCTCAGGTTGTCGGCGCAGGCGCTGCGGACGCGCGGGTCCATGTCCTCGCCTATGTGGATCAGGCGCGCGGTAACGCCCCAGTATCCGCCGTGGCAGCAGGCATATTCGATCCGGCAGAGCCCTTCCGAGGGAAGGAATCCGCGCTGCGGCATGTAGTTGGCGCCGATGGCCTCCCCGGCCACCGCCGCCATGTTGCCGCTCATGCTTGTGCCGCCCTCATAGGCGTGGATGCGTACCCGCTCGATGAATTCGGGCACGGTGTAAAAGCCCTTGCGGTAGGCGCTGCCCGAATGCGCGCCCTCCATGTGGTTGATCGCGCCGATGATGCCGGTATCCACCTGACGGCAGGCCATTTCGATACGGTCGATTTCCTCGGGGAGCTTCACAAGGCGCAGGCCGCGCAGCATGGGGCCCGCATCCTTGAACGAACAGCCGGGGAAGGCCGCGCGCAGGGCGTCGAAGACGGAAGCGGCGGTCTGGCTGAAATCAACGCCGACCACGCCGTCCAGATCGGGGCGGCTTTCCTTGAGGCGGCGGATAAGGCAATCCGCGCCCACGGCATCTTCCGCCACGGTCACGCAGACGGCGGAGGGCTCCTTGGCAAGCTGCGCTTCGGCGGGCTGGGCCAGATCGGGATACAGCCAGCAGGTGCAGGCCGCCTCGTCCGTTCCGGGCTCGAACAGGGCGAGGACGGCCCTGTCCGGGGTCTGTTTGACATAGGGGAGCATGGGGCCGGCAACGTACCCGAAATTTTCGGGATCGGCCAGCAGGAGGCTCCGCATACCCTGCTCCCGCATGGCTCCGGCGAGCCGGGATTGAATGGATGCTTGCATGTATACTCCTTGTGTTCACACAGTGTTGCCTGTTGAGCGGCGGTTGCCGCCCTTCACGAAAATCCCGCTGCCCCCGTCAACAGGCCTGGCGGACGGTGGACATGCGCGCCTCAAGATACCGGGAGAGCCGGGTCAGCGGCACGAGCAGGAGCAGGTAGCCGATGGTGGCGATGATCAGCGGCGTCGGGTTGGCCGTCCATGACTGCACCACAAGCGCCTCGCGCAGCAGTTCCGGGATGCCGACCACGGAACAGATGACGGTTTCCTTGAGCAGCGCCACGAACTGCCCGGTCAGCGGCGGCATGGCGGTCTTGAAGGCCTGGGGAAAGACGATGAGCCGGAAGGTCTTGAAGGTGCCGAGCCCGAGGGAGCGCGCCGCCTCAAGCTGCCCATGCCCCACGGCGCTGACGCCCGAACGCAGGATTTCGCTGAAAAACGCGCTGTGGTTCAGGGTGAGGGTCAGGATGCCGGATACCATCAGCGGCAGGTAGATGCCGATGAACGGCGCGCCGTAGTGGATAAGGGACACCAGCACGATGGTGGGCAGGGCACGGAACACATCCACGTACACCTTGACGAACCCGGTCATGACCTTGTTCTCGAAGAAGCGCACGAGGGTCAGGAAAACGCCGAGCCAGAAGGCGCACAGCGTGGCGATGATCCCCACCTCAAGCGTGGTCATGAACCCGCCCGCCAGTGCCTTCATCCCGCCTTCTCCGAGGATCTCGAAATTGAAGAACACATAGGCCAGCCGCGACCAGTCCGCGCCGGAATAACGGACGAAGAGCCAGCCCCAGAGCAGGAGGAGCCCCACGGCGGCGCAGGAGGAAAGCACACGCCCCAGATTCCTGTTGGACAGGAAGACGATGCCGCCGACGATGGAAAAGAGGGCATAGCCGAACAGCGAAAGGCTCCCCAGCGTGCTCATGCCGCCGCCCACGGGCGTCGCGCCGGGCAGGAGGAGCCCCCACGCGATCAGGACGGCAAGCCCGGACAGGGCGGCTTTCGGAGAATGGTACCAGGGGCCGGCGATACGTGCGCGGCGGCGCGGACGCGGAACCCCTCCGGCCTCTGCCGGATGCGGATCTCTGGACATGGCAGGCCTCACAGGATCTTGCTGAGAAAACTTCTGCAGCGTTCGTGCCGGGGGTTGGTGAAGACCTCTTGCGGCGATCCTTCCTCGATGATCACGCCGTCGGCCAGCACGAGCACCTTATCCGCCACTTCGCGGATAAAGGACATTTCATGGCTCACCACCACCATCGTCATGCCCTGTTTCGCCAGATCAATCATGACTTCAAGGACTTCCCCGATCATTTCCGGGTCAAGGGCGCTGGTCGGCTCGTCGAAGAGCATGACTTCGGGGCGCATGGCGAGCGCGCGGGCGATGGCCACGCGCTGCTGCTGCCCGCCCGAAAGCATGTCGGGGTAGGAGGCGTGCTTGTCGGCGAGCCCGACTCTGGAGAGCAGTTCCATTCCGTACGCTTCGGCCTCCTTATGGGAGAGGCCGCGCACGTTGACCGGAGCCAGCATGATGTTCTGGATGGCGGTCATGTGCGGGAACAGGTTGAACCCCTGAAACACCATGCCGATGTTCTCGCGCATCTTGTTGAGGTTCAGGTGGGGGTCGGTGATCTCTTGGGCGTTGATAAAAATCTCCCCGGAGCTGGCTTCCTCCAGCCTGTTCAGACATCGCAGGAACGTGCTCTTGCCCGATCCCGAGGGGCCGATGACCGCGCAGACCTCACCCTTGGCGACGGTGGTGCTGATGCCGCGCAGGACGTGGACATCCTTATAATGCTTATGCAGGTCGCAGACTTCGATCATGCACGATGCGGTGTTGTCCATCTCGCGAGTCTCCTTTCGAGCAACGTGCTTCCGTACATGAGCGGCAGAAGCAGTATCAGATACATGATGGTGATGGTGACGAGGGGGGTCGGGTTGGCCTTCCATTCCACGATTTCCATGGCCCGCTTGAGCAGTTCGGGCATACCCACCACGGAGACGAAGGCCGTGGCCTTGAGCAGCCCCACCAGATGCCCCGTGAGCGGCGGCAGCACCACGCGGATCGCAAGCGGCAGGATGACGAAGCGCATGGTCTGGATCACGCCGAGCCCGAGGGAACGGGCCGCCTCCACATGCCCCCGGCTCACGGATTCGATCCCGGCCCGGAAGTATTCGATCATGAAGGCCAGCGCGCTGAGGAAAAGCCCGCACACGCCCGCCGCAAAGGGCGTGCTGTGGATTTCAAGGAACGGCAGCGCATAGTAGATGAAGATGACCAGCACGAGGATGGGCAGCGAGCGGAACACATCCACGAACGCGTCGATGGCACAGTTGAAGATCGGGTTGTTCAGGGTGCGGATGATCGCGATGATCGGCGCGATGGTCACGGACAGCACGGCCGAACAGATGAAGATCAGCAGCGTATTCTCAAGCCCGCCGAGCAGGATGGGCCACGTTTCGACGATGAGTTCCCTGTTGAAGAACATCATGCCGAGCATATCCCACTGTGCCCCGGAATACCGGTAAAACACCAGCCCGAGCAAACCGAGGAAGCCGAGCGCGGCAGCCGTCCCCGCCAGTTGCGGGCGCCTTTTGTCCATTGTGGTCACAATCATGGGGACGGCCGCGAGCAGCATATACAGGCCCATGCCAAGCCAGCCGCCGATGCCGAGCGAGGTTCCCGCCGGTGGGAGAAGGCCCCACGCGGCCGCGATGAGGGCGACCACCAGCCCCCACAGGAATCCGTCACGCTGATACCAGAGCCGTTGCCGCTTCTGCCGCGAGTGTGTGTTCTCTGCCTGCATTGCGTCCTCCGCCGGGAAGGGCGGCGCTGGAACGCCGCCCCAAAAAGGTTATTTCGGCTGCCAGGGGGTCGTGTACACGTGCACAGTGGAAGAATCGGGGCCGGGCTTCGTGCCGAGCCACTTTTCGTACAGGGCGGCGAGCGTCCCGTCCCGCTTCATGCCGTTGAAGATCGTGTTGTATTCGTCGCGCAGGGGATCGCCCTTGCGGAAGGCCACGCCCTGGACGAACACGTCGCCCACGGGGAAGGCCACGCCGAGCATGGGGTAATTCTTGATCTGATAGAGGGCGCGGGTCTGTTCGCGCAGGTAGGCGTCGAGCCGCTTGTTCATGAGATCCATGAGGATGTCGATGGAGCGGTCGTAGGTGCGGATGGTGTACGGGCCGTACTTTTCCTGGTTGGCGTCAAGCCAGCGCTGTTCGGCGGTGCCCGCCTCGGCGCCCACGGTCTTGCCCTTGAGCTGTTCCGGGCTGGTGATGGCGTCGTTCTTCCGGGTCACGAAGGCGAGCTGGGCATCAACCCACGGATCGGAAAAGTCCATCATGACAAGGCGTTCCTTGTTGATCCACGTATTCCCGGCGGCATCCCACTTTTTGGCCTGGAGCCCCGGGGCGAGCCCGGCGAAAGGAATGTTCGTCATCACAAGCTGTTTGCCCATGCGCTTGGCGACTTCCGCGTGCAGATCCACCTCGAATCCCACCAGCTTCCCGTTTTCCATGAAGGCGAAAGGCGGGGCCGTGGCGTTGACCGCGGCACGCAGTTCCTTGCCGGAATCGGCGGCTTCGGCCTTCGCCGTCCCCATCACGAGCCCCGTACAGGCCATTGCAGCCAACAAGACAAGAACATGTAACCGGTTCATACTGACTCCTCTGTTGAGGGTTCTCTCGCACCGGGAAACCAAGGGGGCTTCCCGGCTTGCATCAACCGCATATGGAGGCGCTTTCGCGTTTCCTTGTCCCTTGCGCGGGCACTCCCAAGGCGCGGGGAGGCCCGCTTGCTGGTGTTTGCCGTGGTATTTATTAGTTCACTATATGAAATTCATTTTGTAATATAAAACTAAACTGGTTCCTAACGTGATGTCAAGAGGGGCGGCACCGTATCCATCACGAAATTTCAATGGGAAAATACAGCGGGGCATGGCGGCATCCCCGCCAACGGAAGGCTTCCGCTGCGGGGCAGGATGAAGCTCCATACAGGCCACCGGGAGGCGGTACGGCGGCATCCCCGACGGGAATGTCTCCGGCGGACAGCGCCTTGGAAGGTATGGCCCCCCCCACAGGTCGGCAAGAACAGACGTTCAAA
>URTO01000093.1 GCA_900550745.1 uncultured Desulfovibrio sp.
GAAAAACTTTCTCCAGAAAGTTTTTCCCTCCCCTCCCCCGAATCCCTATTTCTCCCCATCCTGCGGCAACGTCCTGCGGTGCTTGAGGCTGACGCCCTCGACCATAAAATAGGCGTGCTCGGCGATGTTCTCGGCGCGGCGGCAAACGCGATCCAAGGCACGGGTGATCAGCACGATGTGCATGGACTCCCACGGCTCAAGCGTGCGGTCGCCGACGGCCTGCATGAGCTTCTGGAAAATGTTCACCATCATCTGCGCGGTTTCATCATCGTAGCGGCTGACGGCAAGGGCGCTGGGGGCGTCGCCGTTCTGGAAGGCGAGCAGGGCATTGTGGAGCATGGCGCTCGTACGGGTGCACAGCGCCCTGAGATCCTTTTCCACAATGGAGGGGACGGGCTTGTCCGAGAGCGTGACCTGCTCGGCGACGACGACGGATTCATCCCCGATGCGCTCCAGATCCAACACCATGCGCACGACGCTCATAAGGAAGCGCAGATCGCGGGCAACGGGCTGCGTGCGGGCGAGGATGTTGAGCGTGGCTTCATCGATCTCGTTTTCGAGGTCGTCAATATCCGTATCTCCGTCGAGCACGGCGGCTGCGCGGGGAAGATCGTGATTCAATACCGCGATGGCGGCATCGTCGAGGGCCTGCTGCGTCTTGCTCCCCATGATAAGGAGTTTGGCGCGCAGGTTGTCCAAAAGCTGCTGCGTGTAGTGTTCCTGATAGGCCATAAGGCGTCTCCTTGGCGGAATGTGTTCCGCATGTGCGTAATTGGGCGGGCGGCTTACCCGAAGCGCCCGGTGATGTAGTCCTCGGTCTGCTTCAGTGAGGGGTTGGTGAAAATCTTCTCCGTCAGATCGCACTCGATCAGCTTGCCCATATAGAAAAAGGCGGTGCGGTCGGAGACGCGGGCGGCCTGCTGCATGCTGTGGGTGACGATGACGATGCTGAGCTGGCTCTTGAGTTCGTGGATGCCTTCCTCGATGCGCTGCGTGGCGATGGGGTCGAGGGCGCTGGCGGGTTCGTCCATGAGCAGGACTTCCGGCTCCACGGCAAGGGCGCGGGCGATGCACAGGCGCTGCTGCTGGCCGCCGGAGAGCCCAAGCGCCGAGGTGTGCAGGCGATCCTTCACCTCTTCAAAGATGGCGGCGCGGCGGAGGCTTTCCTCCACCTTGTCGGCGATGAGCGATTCGTCGCGTTCGCCGTTGACGCGCAGGCCGTAGGCCACGTTCTCAAAAATGGTCTTCGGGAACGGCGTCGGCTTCTGGAAGACCATACCCACGCGGCGGCGCAGGTTCACCACGTCGAAGCCGGGGGCGTTGATGTCTTCCTTGTCCAGCGTGAGCAGCCCTTCGGTACGCGTGCCGGGGATAAGGTCATTCATGCGGTTGAGGCAGCGGAGGAACGTGCTCTTGCCGCATCCAGACGGGCCGATGAGGGCCGTGACCTGCTTTTCGGGAAACTCAAGGCTGATGTCGAAGAGCGCTTGGGAACTGCCGTAGAAAAAGTTGACGTTCCGGGCCGCCATTTTGGGCTCCCCGGAAGGTTTCGGAGCCTGGGCGCTGTCGAGGGTGACGGACGGTTCTATGGATTGGGGCATGGTTTTCTCCATGAGTACGTTCACAAAGGCCTATGTTGCTCCCCGCCGGTGATGCCGGACGGGGTTTTTTAGTCAAAAAGGGGCCGTGTCCCGTTTGGGGCCGGAAGGCTTGCGGGGCGTTTTTCCGTTCTTTGAATCTGTGCCGTCTGGGGAAGGGCTGCGGGGTTCGGGCCCCTTCTTGGGGAAGGGGCGCTTCGTCATGTCCTTTTTTCCGTTTCCCCAGAGAGGGGAAGCGTGAATTGCAGGCAGCCGCCGGGGCCGGGTTCCGCCCAAATCCGCCCGCCGTGGCGCTCGACGATGTGCTTGCAGATGGCAAGGCCGAGCCCGGTGGAGGCGGGGCTGCTGCGGTGCTTCTCCACCCTGTAGAAACGCTCGAACACGCGGGCTATGTCCGCCTGCGGGATGCCGGGCCCGTCGTCGCGTATCGTGAACAGCGCTTCCGGCAGCCCGTTGCCGTCGAGGTGCTTCCCGCCGGAAACCCTGATGGTGGAGCCTTCAGGGGCGTAGCGGCAGGCGTTTTCGATAAGGTTGCGGAAAACCTGCCCGATGAAGTGGGGATCGGCCCGCACGGCAAGGGCGGGATCGATGTCGGTTTCCAGCTTCAGGCCGTGCGGGGCGGTCTGCGGCTGGCAGGCCGTGGTCACGTCGGAAAGGAGGCCCGCGGCCCTCACCGTTTCCATTTCCATAGGCACCGCGCCGCTCTCGATGCGCGAGAGCTTGAGCAGGTCTTCCACCATCGTCCCCATATGCTGGGCGTTGCGGAGGATGGTTTCCGCAAACTTGGCGCAGATGGAGGGATCTTCGGCGGCGGAATCTCGGAGCGTTTCGGCGTAGCCCGCGATGGCCGTCAAGGGCGTGCGCAGCTCATGGGAGACGTTGGCGACGAATTCCTTCCGTACCCGCATGAGCCGGGCCATTTCGCTGATGTCGTGGAAGACCGCCACAGCGAGCACGTCATGGATGGCTTCGCGGGGCCTGATGAACTGCACGCTCAGGATCATGTCCGGGCGGGGCTCCACTTCCAGCGTGATGAGCCGGGGCTTGTCCTGCGGCGCGGAAAGCAGCTCGTCGAGGGCCTGCTGGATTTCCGCCGCGGGGATGACCTCCACGGGGAACTTGCCTTCCGCGTCCTTGGCCTGCGGGAACAGGCGCACGAGGGCGGGGTTGACCAGCCGGATGCGCCCTTTTTCGCCGATGACGAGCACGCCTTCGTTCATCACGTCGAGGATGGTTTTGAGCTGCGCCTTGTTCTCCGCGATGGTGCGCAAGTGTTCCTCGGTACGGTCGGCCATTTCGTTGACGGCACGGGCCAGCCGCCGGAATTCCCTGCCGGGCAGGATATGGAGACGGCGGCGGCTGCCCTGCCCGGCGGGGCCTGTGGCGATGCTTTCCACGACCCGGATCATCTCCTTGAGCGAGCGTTCCAGATGCGTCGAGAGCCCGTAGGCGAAGAGCAGGGCGATCAGCGTCGCCAGCCCGACGATGGCGAGCCACTGGCGTTCCGACTGGGCGATGCGTTCTTCCACATGCTTGAGCGGCACGGCGACCCGGATGAAGCCGTCCGGCAGGCTTCCGGCGGCGGGGAAGGGGAGGGCCGCATAGACCAGATCCGTATCCAGCGTATTGCTGTGGCGGATGCTGACCCCGAAGCCTTCCCGCACGGCGGCCTCGATTTCTTGGCGATCCGCGTGGTTGTCGAGGTCGTTCAGGTTGATTTGTTCGGAGTCGGATTCCGCAAGGACGGTTCCGTCCGCGCCGATGAAGGTGATGCGGATGCCGAGCTCCGTGCCGATCCGGTCAAAGGCGGCGGAGAGCCCCTGTACGCCGTCCGGGGCCGCTTCCATCTGCATGCGGATGAGCGCGGCTTCGCGCCGGGCATTGCGGATGGTCTCGTCTATGCCGTCTTCCTTGATGTTTTTGCGGACATACAGCCCCGGGAGCACCAGCGTCATGACAATGACGGCCAAGAAGCAGAGGAAGAGGCGTGTCCTGAACTTGGTGTCGCGCATGTTACTCCTTGCAGCGGTAGCCTACGCCGCGCACTGTTTCGATGATTTCGGCCGCGTCCCCGAGCTTGTTGCGCAGGCGGCGGATGTGGGTGTCCACCGTACGGGCGTAGCCTTCAAACTGATAGCCCCAAACCGCCGCGAGCAGTTCCTCGCGCGTGCGGACGCGCCCGGCGTTGCGCAGCAGATCCTCTATGAGGCGGAACTCCGTAGCCGTAAGCTCGACCTCATGGCCGAGCACCGTGACCTTATGGGCGGCGGGATCGACGCTGACCCCGTGGCGCGTGAGCACCGGGTTGCTTTCCACCATGACCTGGCGCCGCAGGATGGCGCGGATGCGGAGCAGCAGTTCCCGGATGTTGAAGGGCTTGACCACATAGTCGTCCGCCCCCAGCTCGAAGCCGAGGATGCGATCCACGTCTTCGCCGCGCGCGGTCAGCATGATGATGGGGATGCGCACCGTGCCGGCGTCGCGTTCGAGTTCGCGGCAGACCGCAAGCCCGTCCATTTTCGGCAGCATGAGGTCAAGCAGGATGAGATCCGGCTTGCGGGAGCGGGCCAGATCCAACCCTTCCTTGCCGTCCGCTGCCTGAACGGTGGCGTAGCCTTCCTTTTCCAGATTGTAGGCGAGCAGTTCGCGGATGTCCTGCTCGTCCTCGACGATGAGAATGGTGGCTGATTCGCTGATCATGGTTGATTCCTTGTTGCAGTCTCGCTGAATGGTTCTATTTGCGGCGGGTGACGGGAACATGAAGCGATTGTGACAATTCCGTGGCGATAAATCTTTCTTCGTCACCTGCGTTTCGGTTTTCCGTCATCGTTTTGACACGAAGCCGCCCTATTTTCCAGCTTGTCCGGGCGGTCGTCCCGGCCGTTCGTTGCAAACCGAAAAAACGGAGTTCATGCAGATGAAACGCATTGTTTTGGCTTCCCTTCTGGCCCTGTCCTGCCTTCTGCCCGCCCAGGCGAAGGCCGCCGACGAAATCGTCGTCAACGGTTCCACCACCGTGCTGCCCATCATGCAGAAGGTGTCCGAAGCCTATATGGCGGCCAACCCCAACGTGCAGATTGCGCTTTCCGGCGGCGGCTCCGGCAACGGCATCAAGGCCCTGCTCGACGGGCTGGCCAACATCGCCATGTCTTCCCGCGACATCAAGGGCAGTGAAAAGGAACTGGCCGCCAAGAAGGGCATCAACCCCGTCCGTACCGCCGTTGCGGTCGATGCGCTCGTTCCGGTCGTGAATCCCAAGAACCCGATCACCGAACTCAGCCTGAGCCAGCTCAAGGACATCTATACCGGCAAGATCACCAACTGGAAGGAAGTGGGCGGCGCCGACGCCAACATTGTGGTCGTGTCCCGCGATACGTCCTCCGGCACCTACGAAACGTGGGAAGAGCTGGTCATGAAGAAGGCCAAGGTCATGCCCAAGGCCCTGCTTCAGGCTTCCAACGGCGCGGTCGAACAGGTTGTCGCCAAGAACCCCAACGCCATTGGCTACGTGGGCCTCGGCTACCTCGCCCCGAGCATCAAGGGCCTGCACATCGGCAAGGTTGCGGCTTCCGCCGAAACCGCGCTTTCCAAGGAATGGCCCCTCAGCCGCGAACTGTATGTGTTCACCAACGGCGAGCCCTCCGGCGCTTCCGGTGCGCTCATAAAGTACATCCTCGACCCCGCCAAGGGCCAGAAGGCCGTGAAGGAAGTCGGTTTCGTGCCGCTGGCGAAGAAGTAGGCCCAGTGGGGAGGAGCCTGAAAAAGGCCCTTCCCCTCTTCCTTCCCCAGCGGGTTACGGCTGGGGAAGGAAGGGTTGCGTGAAGCCAAGAAGAACAGCATGGCGGCTCCTTGATAAGGAAAAGGGGCCCCTGAGCCGCAGCGGACACGCAGCGGCGAGCGGCGCGGAACACAGCGCCCCAGAAGAGAAACGGAGACTCCATGTCCAGAGAACTGAAGGAAAAATCGATCCGGTGGCTGCTGACGGGCGTGGCCTTTGTATCGCTTCTCTCCCTAGCCTGCATCATGCTCTTTCTGTTTATGGAAGGGCTGCCGCTGTTTGCGGACTATCCCCTGTGGGATTTCCTGACGGGCCACTTGTGGTATCCCACGTCCGAGCCGCCGGAATTCGGCATCTTCCCCCTGATTGTGGGTTCGCTGGCGGTAACGGCGTTGGCGTCGTGCATCGCCGTGCCGCTCGGCATCATGACGGCGGCTTATCTGGCGGAGATCGCGGACAGCCGGACGCGGCGCATCGTCAAGCCGTTCATCGAACTGCTGGCGGCGCTGCCCTCGGTCGTCATCGGCTTTTTCGGCATGGTCATCGTCGCCCCGTTCCTGCAGGACTGGTTCGGGGCTGATACCGGCCTCAACCTGCTGAACGCCTCGCTTATGCTGGCGTTCATGAGCGTGCCGACCATCTGTTCCGTGGCCGAGGATGCGCTGTTCGCGGTTCCCCGCACGCTGCGCGAGGCGTCGCTGGCCCTTGGCGCAACCCGCTGGGAAACGCTGATCCGCGTGGTCATCCCCTCCGCGCTGTCCGGCATCGGCACCGCCGTCATGCTCGGCATGTCGCGGGCCATCGGTGAAACCATGGTCGTGCTGATGGTTGCCGGGGGCGCGGCCATCATACCGCTCTCGATTTTCGACCCCGTGCGCCCCATGCCCGCTTCCATCGCCGCTGAAATGGCGGAGGCGCCTTTCCGGGGCGATCACTACTTCGCCTTGTTCGCCACGGGCATCGTGCTGTTCCTGTTTACGCTCCTGTTCAACATGCTGGCGTTCCGCATCGCGGAAAAGCACAAGCAAACCGGTTCCTCCGGCTTGTAAGGGATATGCCATGACGACGATCACCTTTCACAGCGACAATGCGTCGCGCCAGCGGCGGGAGGCAATGATGTTCGGCCTGCTGCGCGTTGCGGCGGGCATCAATATTCTGGCCTTGGTCGGCGTGTGCGTGTTCCTGCTCTGGAACGGGAGCCCGGCGATAAGCTGGGAGTTCCTGACCGAGCCCCCGCGCCGGATGATGACCGCCGGAGGCGTCTGGCCCTGCATCGTGGGGACGTTCCTGCTGGCTTTCGGGGCCATGCTGATAGCGTTCCCGCTGGGCGTGGCCTCAGCCGTGTATCTGCATGAATATGGCGGGAAAGGGCGGTATACCCGTTACCTGCGGCTCGGCATCAGCAACCTTGCGGGCGTGCCTTCCGTGGTGTTCGGGCTGTTCGGGCTGGCGTTCTTCG
Source organism: uncultured Desulfovibrio sp. (assembly GCA_900550745.1). GTDB lineage: Bacteria > Desulfobacterota > Desulfovibrionia > Desulfovibrionales > Desulfovibrionaceae > Bilophila. The sequence continues at coordinate 6,836 of URTO01000093.1, forward strand.
TGACCTTTCTCGGCATGGGGGTGAGCCTGCTTGCCGGCGTGCTGACGCTGGCGGTGCTGACCCTGCCGGTCATCATCAACACGACGGAAGAGGCGTTGAGGCAGGTTCCTGACGCTTGGCGCGAGGCATCCCTTGCCCTCGGCGCAACCCAGAGCCAGACCATCGCCCGCGTGGTCCTGCCTGCCGCCGTCCCCGGCATGTTGACCGGGGCCATTCTCGGCTTGGCCCGCGCTGCCGGTGAAACTGCGGCGATCATGTTCACCGCCGCCGTATTTTACACGCCGAAGATGCCCGATTCCGTTTTCAGTGCGGTCATGTCCCTCCCGTACCATATGTATGTGCTTGCCACAGCCGGGACGGAAATCGAGAAAACCCGTCCCCTCCAGTACGGGACTGCGCTGATACTGCTCGTCCTCGTCCTCGGCATGAACCTCATCGCCATCATCATCCGCGACCGCATGCAGCGGAAGCGGTAGGGGTGTGAAGCTGCAGCATGAAGCAGCATTGGGGAGGGGGAGGAGAAACTTTCTGAAGAAAGTTTCT
>URTO01000094.1 GCA_900550745.1 uncultured Desulfovibrio sp.
TGTGGAACTTCAAGGAAAAAAGCATCAACCATTTTCTATAACACAGCCAAACAGCATTCCTCTTATTTGCCGCTTGACAATTTTTCAGAGCCATGTTTCATGGTACGCTTGAATAAAACAATCTTTTATATCATTTCAACAGGTTGAAGTATCATGATCGGACCGATTGCAGACAGTTGCGCCCTTTTCATCGGCGGGCTTGCCGGAACCCTCTTCTCCGGGTTCATCCCGAAGCGCGTCAAGGAAACCCTTCCCCTCATCTTCGGCGTGATCACGCTGTGCATGGGCTCCACCCTCGTCAACAAGGCTTCCTCGCTCCCCGTCGTGGTCATGGCCCTCATCGTGGGTTCCGTCATCGGCGAGCTCGTCTTTGCCGAGTCTTTTCTCGCCAAGTGCATCAGGGCGCTGTTCCGTCTCGCGAAAAGCAAGCACTGCGGGAATGAGGCGTACATCGTGAACATCATCACCCTTGTTTCCGCCTTTTGCTTCGGCAGCATGGGCATCTTCGGCGCGATAAACGAAGGCATCACCGGCTCCATGGACATCCTCCTCACCAAGGCCGTTCTCGATCTGTTCAGCGGCATTGTCTTCGGGACGCTTTTCGGCCTGTCGGTCAGCCTCATCGCCATACCCCAGTTCGCCATCCTCGCCCTGCTCTATGCTTCCGCCGCCTCCCTCGCCCCGTATATGACGCCGGGCATGCTCGGTGATTTTACCGCCTGCGGCGGCGTCATCTTCGTCGCCACGGGGCTGCGCATGTGCGGCATCAAAATCTTTCCCGTGATCAACATGTTGCCGTCCATGCTCATCATCATGCCGCTCTCCGCGCTGTGGGCGCGGTATGCCGTGTAGCAGCCGCACAGATCCCCATACCGCTCCATTTGCCCTCCAACGGATGGGAGACCTGGAAATCCCCCGATTGCCTGCGCAGCCATTGCGGGATCACGCATGGACACGCGCAGGTGGTGCATGGCGCACGGGCTTCTTCCTTGTTGGGGGCCGGACGTGGATATGAGCATGGGATACATGGCCTGAAGGTTATCCCCGGTACGGTAAGCGGCCTCGTGCTCTATGCGCATGGCCTGAAGGCGGGGATTGCCCCACCGCACGGGTGGGCGTGGATACGCGCATGGGGTGCATTGCCGGTTGCCGAGTATGGAGGGCTCAGGATCACGGCATCGACACGCGCATGGGTACAGAGCCACGCCATCGGATAACATCAATTTGACAAAAGTAACACCTTGCCCTATACACAGGCATCGCGGCACGCTTGGGGAACCGATGCGGACGGCGGCGGGGACGTTTTCCCCGTTTTTCCTTTTCATATCAGGACGTAATCCGTTTATGGGCATGAAGGGAATCCGTCCGCACCCAGCGTGCGCTTGATGCGGGAAGCCTCTCATTGACACCGCCGGCGGCGCCCGATATATCTCGTATTACATTTTTTATACACGTAACACGATAATCTCTATCTAAGAAAACAATGTGTTACGAAACAGGTTCGGCACAGTCCGAAGGATTGCGCTCCAAGGAAGGCAGATCATGAACGGCAGGCAGATGATGGCTTCTCTCGCACGGAAAACGCTGGTGTTCATCGCCATGATGTTTCTGTTGTCGCTGATCGTTTTCTACGTATCCCGCCTGACCCCCGGAGATCCGCTCCAATCCTTCTACGGCGACGCCATGCAGTCCATGACGACCGCCGAACTGGACGCCGCGCGGGAACGGCTGGGGCTGGACGGCCCCATCTGGGGGCAATACGCCAAATGGATCGGCAACGTCATGCAGGGGGATTTCGGCATCTCCCTGAAATACAAGCGCCCCGTCCTCGACGTCGTTTCCCCGCTCATCGGCAATACGCTCATGCTCGGCGGCATCGCCTACGCGCTGGTCTTTCTGCTCGCCATCGCGCTGGCCCTTTTCTGCGCCCGGTTCGAGGACACCTTCATGGATCGGTTCGTCTGCCGCATCGGTACGGTGGCCTTCTATGTGCCCGCCTTCTGGATGGGCGTGGTGCTGGTGCTCGTTTTCAGCGTCAACCTCAAGCTCCTGCCGAGCAGCGGGGCCTACGGGATCGGGAAATCCGGCGACGTGGCCGACCGCCTGCGCCACCTCGTCCTGCCGCTCATCGTCATGGTGGCGAGCCACCTGTGGTATTACGCCTATATGATCCGCAACAAGCTGCTGGATGAAGTCCGCCGCGACTACGTGCTGCTGGCACGGGCCAAGGGGCTTGGGAAGACGCGGGTTCTGCTGAGCCACTGCCTGCGGAACGTGCTCCCCACCATCGTCAGCATCATGGCCATCTCCATCCCCCACGTCCTGAGCGGCACCTATGTGGCGGAATCCGTATTCAACTATCCGGGCATCGGCCTGCTTGCCGTATCCAGCGCCAAATACCACGACTACAACCTGCTGATGCTCATGGTGCTGATCACCGGGGCCATGGTCATGCTGAGCAGCCTCGTCGCGCAGGCCGTCAACGAAGTCATCGATCCGCGCATGAAATCTTCCGACGGGGTCGTGTGCTGATGGACGCCCCTTCCAGCGACGCCTTCACCATCGTCGGGGCCGGGTACAGGACGCACAGGCCCGCCGTACGGAAAAAAGGCTTTTGGGAACGGCTGAAAGGCAAGCCCGTCCTCTCCGTTGCCGTCTTTTCCGTGATCGCTCTCGGCTGCCTTTTTTCCGGCCTGATCATCAACCATGATCCCGCCGAATTCTTCCTCATGAACGTCAACGAGGCCCCCAATGCCGAATTCTGGTTCGGCACGGACTCCCTTGGGCGGGACATCTACTCGATCATCTGGTACGGCGGCAGGGCCTCCATCTCCATCGGGCTCATGAGCGCGGCGGTCATTACCTTCATCGGGGTCTTCTACGGCTGCCTGTCCGGGGCCGCTTCCGGCGTCGTGGACGGCGCCATGATGCGGGCCGTGGAACTCCTGCAAAGCGTCCCGGTTCTCCTGTCCCTGCTGCTGATCCTTTCCCTCATGGGCAAGCAGAACGAGCTCACCATTGCGCTCGTCATCGGCGTCACCGGCTGGTTCCCCCTGTCCCGCATCGTCAGGAGCGAAGTCCGGCAGATCCGCAACAGCGAGTACATCCTCGCCTCGCGCTGCATGGGGGCCGGTTTCCCTTTCATCATGCGCAGGCACCTCATCCCGAACTTCGTGTCGGCGATCATGTTCGTGGTCATCTCCAGCATCAGCACCAGCATGGCGATGGAAGCGACCCTGAGCTTCCTCGGCCTCGGCCTGCCCACCGACGTGCTCTCGTGGGGCAGCATGCTCGCGCTGGCCGACCGCGCCCTTCTCCTCAACTCGTGGTGGGTCATCCTCATCCCCGGCGTTTTCCTTGTGGTTACGCTGCTGAGCATCACCAGCATCGGCCATTACTTCCGAAAAAGAAGCAACCAAGGGCCAAGCAACCTGTAACCGCAGGTCGCCTTTTTAATAGGTAACGTACGACAATCCGAAAAGGAGCATCCCGTGAAGAGGAACGGACTGACCGCTTTGGTCTTGAAAACGGCCCGCTGGGGCCTCATGAGCCTGGCGCTCTGCCTTGCCTGGGCGCCCGCCGACGCCGCCGACGAAATGGCGAACACCCTTGTCTACGCCGGGGAAAACGAGGACACCATCAACCCCCTGCTCAACAACCATCAGGAACTGCCCACAATCATCTTTTCCGGCCTGATGAAGTACGACGCCAAAGGCCAGCCGGTTCCCGAACTCGCCGAGAGCTTCACCTATGACAAGGGGACGCATACCTATACCTTCAAGCTGCGCGACGGCGTGAAGTGGCACGACGGCAAGCCCCTCACCGTGGATGACATCCTGTTCACCTACGGCGCGCTGACCAAGGACAAGACGCTGGCCTCATCCATCACCAGCAACTACGAAGACATCAAATCGATCACCGCGCCCGACGCCCATACCGTGGCCTTCACCTTGTCCAAGCCCAACGCCGCCATGCTGGACAACTTCACCATCGGCATCCTGCCCAAGCACCTGTTCGCGGGCAAAGACATCAACACCGCCCCCGCCAACCAGCACCCCGTGGGCACCGGGCGCTACAAGTTCGTGGAGTGGGACACCGCCGGCGGCATGATCATCCTTGAAAAGAACAAGGACTATTACGGCAAGGTGCCGAACATCGACCGGCTCGTCTACAAGACCGTCGCCGTCGAAAGCACCAAGGCCCTCATGCTCCAGTCCGGGGAGGCGGATCTCGCGTGGCTGAACGCCAAGTATGCGGACACCTTCCGGGGCAAGGACGGCTACAGGAACATCGACTTCGCCACCGCCGACTACCGCTCCGCCGCCATGGATTTCCACACCGACTTCTGGAAGCGTAACGGCGACTCCATCGGCGTGCTGAACTACGCCCTGAACAAGGAAGCCATCGCCAAAAGCGTGCTGAACGGACAAGGGTTCCCCGCGTTCAGCCCCATCCAGATGAACGCCTACGGCGGCAACAAGGCTGCGGACATCTACCCCTACGATCTCAAAAAGTTCGCCGCCGAAATGGAAAAGCTCGGCTGGAAGAAGGGCAAGGACGGCATCTACGAGCGCAACGGGCAGAAGTTCTCGTTCACGATTCAGGTCCGGGACTATGAGGAAGAGCGCGTGGACATCGCCAAGGTCATCGCCAACGAGCTGAAGAAAGCCGGTGTCGACATGCAGATCGTCCTCGTCACCAAGTTTGACTGGAAGGCCGGGTATAACGGGTTCCTCGCCGGGTTCGCCGCCGAATTCGACCCGGACGGCGTCTACAAGGACTTCGTCACCGGAGCCAGCGACAACACGATGGCCTATTCCAACCCCAAGGTTGACGAGCTGCTGAAAAAGGGCCGCGCCACCGAAGATCCGGCCCAGCGCAAGGCCATCTACGGCCAGTTTGAGGAAGCCTATGCCGAACGCCCCGGACACCTGCTGTTCGCGTACCTGAACGGCAACTACGTCAGCATCGCCGGGCTGGAAGGGCTTGATGCCACGCGCGTTCTCGGCCACCATGCCGTGGGCGTCATGTGGAACATCGAAGACTGGACGCTGAACCGTTGACCGCACGCGGCAGGGCCGTCCGGGACATCCGGGCGGCCCCGGCCGCCTTTTCAGGGCACCGACTTTGCAGAGCACCGGGGAAGACATGGATACCGTATTGGAGCTGGAAAACGTTTCCGTTCATTTCGACACGCCCGACGGAACCGTTCAGGCCGTCCGGGACGTTTCGCTGTCCCTCAAAAGCGGCGAAACGCTCGCCATCGTGGGCGAATCAGGATGCGGCAAGTCCGTCTTGTGCAAATCGGTCATGAAGCTCCTGCCCGGCAATGCCCGGATCAGCGGCAAAATGCTCATCGACGGCAAAGACATTGCCCCCTATACCGAAAAGCAGATGCGGACGCTGCGCGGCTCCCTGTTTTCCATGCTGTTCCAAGACCCCATGACCACCCTGAACCCCACGATCCCCATCGGGAAACAGATCACGGAAGCCGTGCTGAAGCACCGCAGGATGAGCCGGGAAGACGCGCAAAAGCTGGCCGTGGACATGCTCCACCGCGTAGGCATCGACGATCCGGCCCAGCGGATGCTCCTCCAGCCGCACTATTTTTCCGGGGGGATGCGCCAGCGGTGCGTGCTTGCCATCGCGCTGGCCCTGAACCCGCGCATCCTCTTCGCCGACGAGCCCACTACGGCGCTTGATGTGACCGTGCAGGCGCAGATGCTCGACCTGCTGCGCGACATCCAGCGCAAGACCGGCATCGGCATCGTGCTGGTTTCGCACGATCTGGGCGTGGTCGCCCGCGTCGCGGATCGGGTCGCCGTGATGTACGCCGGGAAGATCGTCGAGATCGGAACCGCCGAGGAAATTTTTTACGACCCACGCCACCCGTACACATGGGGGCTGTTGGGGGCCCTTCCCTCCCAAGCCGTGGAAAACGGGGAACTTAAGGGGATTCCGGGCATGCCGCCGACGCTCCTTGATCCGCCTCCGGGGGACGCCTTCGCCGAACGCAACCGGTACGCCATGAAAATCGACTACGAGCGGATGCCCCCAATGTTCCGCATTTCCGAAACCCACAGCGCCGCAACATGGCTTTTGGATGAAAGGGCGCCTGCGGTCACGCCTCCCGTCACCATCAAACGCCGTGGTATGATCCATTGAAAAATCCGGTTCTTTTATCCGTCAGGAATTACAAGCAGCATTTCCCCATCAACAAGTCCCTGACGGTGCGCGCCGTCAACGGGATTTCCTTCGACCTGCGCAGGGGGGAAATCTTCGGGCTGGTCGGGGAATCCGGCTGCGGCAAATCGACGGTGGCGCGCGCCATCATGGGCATTTATACCCCGACGGAAGGCGAGATTTACTTCAAGGGCTTCCTGATCTCGGAAAAGCGCTCCTACCGGGAGCACAAGAAAGATATCCAGCGCAACATGCAGGTCATCTTTCAAGACTCCGCGGCGGCCCTGAACCCCCGCATGAAGGTCGCCGACATCATTGCGGAACCCTTGGTCATCAATCGCCTGTATCCAGATAAGGGCCGGATGCGGGCCGAAGTGGACAAGCTGCTTACGCTTGTCGGGCTGGACACCAGCTACGGCAACAAGTTCCCCGCCGAGATCTCCGGCGGGCAGCGCCAGCGCGTCGCCATCGCCCGCAGCATAGCCGTCAACCCCGAACTGATCGTTGCCGACGAGCCCGTCGCGTCGCTCGACGTTTCCATACAGGCGCAGATCGTCTCCCTCTTTCAGCACTTGCAGCGGCAGCACGGCTTCACGTTCCTGTTCATCGCGCACGACCTGTCGATGGTCCGTTACCTCTGCGACCGCGTGGGCGTCATGTACGAGGGCAAGCTGGTGGAGCTCGCCCCGGCGAAAGAACTTTTTGGGAACCCCCTGCATCCCTATACCCGTGCGCTGCTTTCCGCCATCCCCGTGCCTGACCCTGTTTACGAACGCTCAAAAACGATCATTCCCTATACGCATGAAACGGCGGATCTGAGCGGGGCATGGCGTGAAGTCCTGCCGGAACATTTCCTGCTCACCCGGAACGGGTAAAGCCCATCATGGGAGGATTCCCTCCCCGAAGCGGGTAACGCAATATCACGCAACTATTGGTTATCCAGCCCACCCGGATGAAGTAAGGCCGCAAATACCGGATAATTAAACATCCTGCCCAACCGAAATAGGTAAGACCCATTGCGGACGGATTTTCCCACCAACCCGGAGCGGGCAAAGCCGCATCACGCAAATATTTGGTCTTCTGCCCCCGGAAGAGGGTAAGGCCCATCATGGGAGGATTCCCTCCCCGAAGCGGGTAACGCAATATCACGCAACTACTGGTTATCCAGCCAACCC
>URTO01000095.1 GCA_900550745.1 uncultured Desulfovibrio sp.
GGACCCTCGGGGAGGTCTTGAAGGGGATGTAGTGGGACCCGCTGAGCACCTTGTCGATGAAGTACTGGAGCATCTTCTCCGTGTACTGGAAGTCGGCGATGACTCCGTCCTTCATCGGGCGGATCACTTCGATGTTGTCGGGGTTGCGTCCGGGCATTTCCTTCGCGGCGCGGCCCACGGCGCGATGCCAGTTGTGGAGCAGCTCGGCGCGGCGGGCCTCGTCCATAGCGGGCTCGAAGCGGCGATCCAGCTTCCAGAGGGTGGACACATCTTCCTCGCTGTCCCAGAAGCCGACGGCAAGCCCGGCGAGATAGGCCGCGCCGAGGGCCGTGGTCTCGGTGATCACGGGGCGCTCGACAGGCACGCCGAGCACGTTGGCCTGACACTGCATGAGCATGTTGTTGCGGCTGGCCCCGCCGTCCACCCGGAGCGTGGAAAGCGGCAGGCCCGAATCCTTTTTCATGCAGTCCATGATGTCCAGCGTCTGGAGCGCAATGGCTTCGATGGCGGCACGGGCGATATGGCCCCGGTTCACCCCGCGCGTCAGCCCCACAAGAGTCCCACGGGCATACTGATCCCAGTAGGGTGCGCCCAGCCCGGCAAAGGCGGGCACGAAAAACACCCCGCCGTTGTCCTCCACTGTAGAGGCAAGGGGTTCGATTTCGGCGGCGTCGCTGATGATCTGAAGGCCGTCGCGCAGCCACTGCACCACCGCACCGGCGATGAACACGCTGCCCTCAAGGGCGTAGCGCAGGCCGGAACCGCAATCCCAGCCCACCGTGGCAAGCAGGTTGTTCTCGCTGCGCCGGGCTTCGGCCCCGGTGTTCATGAGAAGGAAGCACCCGGTTCCATAGGTGTTCTTCGCCATGCCCGGAAGCATGCAGGCATTGCCGTAGGCCGCGGCCTGCTGATCCCCGGCGTCGCCCGCCAGCGGCAGGCTGTGCCCAAGGAACTCAGGGTGCATGTGCCCCATGATCCCGGACGAGGGGACCACCTCAGGCAGCATGGAACGCGGCACGGAAAGCAGATCGAGCAGCTCGTCATCCCAGTCCCCGGTGTGGATATTGAACATCAGGGTACGGCTGGCATTGGAGGGATCGGTCGCATGAACCGCGCCCTTGGTGAAATTCCAGATGAGCCACGAATCCACGGTTCCGAACAGCAGATCGCCCGCCTCGGCCTGCTCCCGTGCGCCGGGCACGTTTTCAAGAATCCAGCGGACTTTCGTGCCGGAAAAATAGGCGTCGAGCACGAGCCCCGTCTTTTCCGCGAACAGGCCGGCCTTCCCCTGTGCGCGCAGGCTGTCGCAGAAGCCGGCGGTACGCCGATCCTGCCAGACGATGGCGTTGCATACGGGCGCGCCGGTTCTGCGGTTCCAGACGATGGTGGTTTCGCGTTGGTTGGTGATGCCCACCGCCGCGACTTCAGAACCCGTAATGCCGGCCTGACGCAGGCATCTGGCGGCAACCGTAGACTGGCTGTCGAACAGTTCGTTGGGGTTGTGTTCCACCCAGCCGGGCTGGGGGTAATGCTGCGTGAACTCCTGCTGTGCCATCTGGATGATGTTGCCGGAGCGGTCGAACAGGATGGCGCGGGAACTGGTCGTACCCTGATCGAGGGCAAGAATATAACGGCTCATGGGGACTCCTTGCACGTTCGATTTCAAAAGCTGATACATGGAAGATACAATCTTCCGGCGTCATGATAAAGGGATTTCCCAAGGGGCTGCGTTTTCCTGAAGCGGAAGAAGCCGCAAAGAGTGCCATTGCAACAGAGCACGTTTCCTTATGAAACAGCAACGGGACGCTGGAAATCTCGACAACTTTTTGCTTTCAGGCTATTTTGCCTTCAGATTTCCCTTTCCGGCAGAGGCCCTTTCCCTTTTCACGTTCAAACATTGTGATTGCAGAACCTTTTCAGGTCGTTTTCCATGCAGAAATACATTGATTTTCATACCTGTCCCCCCGTCCCGCTGGTCGTCGCCCACCGCGGCGCGCGCGGGCATGCCCCGGAAAACACGCTTACGGCGGCCGCCCTCGGCTATGCCGTTCAGGCCGATCTCTGGGAGCTCGACGCCAACTATACCAAAGACGGCAAGCTGGTGGTGATGCACGACGACACGCTCACCCGCACCACCGACGTGGAAACCGCCTTCCCCGGCCGCCCCTCCTACCGCGTATGCGATTTCACGCTGGACGAAATCAAGAGCCTTGACGCCGGATCATGGTATGCCGGGCGCGATCAGTTCGGCCGCATCGCCGCCGGGGAGATCGACGACGACACGCTGAAACACTTTGACGGCCTGACCGTCCCCACCCTTGAGGAAGCCCTTGCCTTCACCAAGGACAACGGCTGGTACGTCAACGTCGAGATCAAGAACCACGCGCACCTCATCGGTCACGAAACCGTAACAAAGGACGTGTTAGACCTCATCCGCCGCCTTGATATGGCGGATCAAGTCATCATTTCCTCGTTCCAGCACCGCTATCTGGAAGAATGCCGGGCCCTGTGCCCCGAAATGGCCACCGGCGCGCTGGTCGAGCACGTGCGCCCCGACGATCCGGTGGCATTGTGCCGCCGGCTTCAGGTCAATGCCTACCACCCGGACCAGCATATCCTCGCGCCCGGCGACCTTGCCGCGCTGCGCGATGCCGGATTCGCCGTCAACGTGTGGACAGTCAACGACATGGGCGAAGCCAAACGCCTCGCTGCCGAAGGCGCGACCGGCATCATTACCGACTTTCCGGCGGCCTGCCGCAAGGCGCTCGGAGAATGACGCACTGAATGAGGGAGGAGAGACTTTCTGGAGAAGGTTTTTCCTCCCTTTTCAAACTCCCCATACAGGGGAGCCCTGCTTGCCGGGCCCGTCCCGGCGGATGTTCCGGGGACTGGCCCCGGAGGGATACAACCGGACGGCTTCCGTCCGCCAATGTAGGAGAGCCTATGCGTTCCTTCCGTCTGATGGCCCTGCTGGCCATGTGTCTGATGTTGTTGGCCGCGCCTGCCCAAGCCAAGACCACCATTACCTTCTGGCACGGCATGGGTGGCGAACTCGGTGAAATCACCGACGAGATGATCAAGGAATTCAACGCGTCTCAGGACAAATACGAAGTCAAGGGCGTCTATAAGGGCAACTATGACGAAGCCATGACCGCCGCCATCGCCGCCTTCCGCGCCAAACAGCACCCCAACCTGATCCAGATTTTTGAAGTGGGCACCGCCAGCATGATGGCCGCCAAGGGCGCCGTCCGCCCCGTGTATGAAATCATGGAAGCCGCCGGAACCCCGGTGGACACCTCCAAGCTCCTCGGCTCCGTAGCCAGCTACTACTCCTCCACGGACGGCAAGCTCATCGCCATGCCCTTCAACGCCTCCACCACCGTCCTCTACTACAACAAGGACGCCGTGAAAAAGGCCGGCGGCGACCCGGAACATTTCCCCACGACGTGGCCTGAAGTGGCCGAACTGGCCAAGAAGATCAAGGAATCCGGCGCGTGCAAGTATGGCTTCACCTCCGGCTGGCAGTCTTGGGTGCAGCTTGAGAGCTTCTCCGCGTGGCACAACGTCCCCTTCGCCACCAACAACAACGGCTATGACGGCCTTGATACGAAGCTCCTGTTCAACAGCCCCCTGCACGTCAAGCACATCGATTTCCTGTCCAAGCTCCAGAAGGACGGCGTGATGGTCTACGTGGGCCGCAAGTCCGAAGCCATCAACGCGTTCACCTCCGGCGAAGCCGGCATCCTCATGAACTCCTCCGGCTCCTACGCCGCCGTGAAGGCCGGCGCCAAGTTCCAGTGGGGCGTGGCGCTGCTCCCCTACTGGCCCGACGTGAAGGGCGCCCCCCAGAACACCGTGATCGGCGGCGCGGCCATCTGGGCCATGGCCGGACACTCCAAGGACGCCGAAAAGGGCTCTGCCGCGTTCCTGAACTACCTCCTCAAGCCTGAAGTGCAGGCCCGTTTCCACCAGCTCACCGGCTACGTGCCCGTCACCCTCGAAGGCTACGAGGTGACCAAGCAGCAGGGCTTCTACGACAAGAACCCCGGCACCGACATCGCCGTGAAGGCCCTTTCCGACAAGAAGCCCACCATCAACTCGCTGGGCCTGCGCCTCGGCAACTTCGTCCAGATCCGCAACATCATCGACGAAGAGCTCGAAGGCGTCTGGGCCGGAAAGAAGACCGCCAAGCAGGCGCTCGACGCCGCTGTGGAGCGCGGCAACGCCGAACTGGCGCGTTTTGCCAAGGCCAACAGGAAGTAGGCTGATCCGCAGCACAACGGGAGGGGCCCTGCCGGGCCTCCCCCGTTCTTTTTGGGGCGTCCGGCCTTTCCGCCGCACGGGACGCCCCCAACCGCACAAGGAGCCGCTATGCAGGATGGACGTTACGCGTTCAGGGGCAAGAAACACCTGCTTCTTCCCCTCCTCTTCCTGCTGCCCCAGCTCGCCATCACGGTGGTGTTTTTCTTCTATCCCGCCGGTGAAGCGCTCATGGGGTCGTTCTACATGGAAGACTCTTTCGGTCTTTCCAAAGAATTCGTAGGATTGGACAACTTCACCACGCTGTTTTCCGATCCGAGCTATCTGGAAACGCTGCGCTTGACGCTCGTGTTCAGCCTCGCCACCATCGTCCTCACGATGGGGACAGCCCTCTTGTTCGCGGTCCTCGCCGATCAGGTGAACTGGGGCGGTACGCTGTACAAATCCATGCTCATCATCCCCTACGCCGTCGCGCCGCCGCTCGCGGGCGTGCTCTGGCTGTTCCTGTTCAACCCTTCCGGGGGCGTGCTCACCGAGCTGCTCCACCACTTCGGGTATACGTGGAACCACAAGATCAACGGCAATCAGGCCCTGTTCCTGCTGATCGTTTCGGCCTCATGGAAGCAGATCTCGTATAACTTCCTGTTCTTCCTCGCCGGGCTGCACGCCATCCCCCGCTCGCTCATCGAAGCCGCGGCCATCGACGGCGCATCCCCGTGGCGGCGGTTCCGCACGATCATCTTCCCGCTTCTGTCGCCCACGAGCTTCTTCCTGCTTGTGGTGAACACGATCTATACGCTGTTTGAAACCTTCGGCATCGTCCATGCCGTCACGCAGGGCGGCCCCTCAAAGGCCACGGAAACCCTCATCTACAAGGTTTTCAACGACGGCTTCATCGGGCTCGACTTCGGCGGCTCCTCGGCCCAGTCCGTGGTGCTGATGCTCATCGTCATGGTCCTGACCTTCCTCCAGTTCCGTTACGTGGAACGCAAGGTGACCTACTAGGCCAAGGAACGCAGTATGGTAGAAAAGAAAGGATTGGGAAAAGCCGTCGGCCACGCCGTGCTCTGGTTCGGCATCGCCATCGTGCTCTTTCCCCTTTACATAGCGCTGGTCGCCACGACCCACACGTTCGACGTGCTCATCGGCTCCACGCCGCTGTGGTTCGGCGGCGAGTTCCTCAAGAACTTCACCACCGTCCTCACGCAGGGCCTCAAGGCGGCGGGCGGCATCCCCGTATGGGTGATGATGGCGAACAGCCTCGTCATGGCCCTCGGCATCGCCATCGGGAAAATCGCCATCTCCATCACGGCGGCCTACGCCATCGTCTATTTCCGTTTCCCCGGCCGCGAGCTGTGCTTCGTGCTCATCTTCATCACCCTGATGATGCCGGTTGAAGTCCGCATCGTGCCCACGTTCCAGGTGGCGGCGAACCTCAACTTCATCGACAGCTACCTCGGCCTTGTCCTGCCGCTCATCGCCTCGGCGACGGCGACCTTCCTGTACCGCCAGATGTTCATGACCATCCCGGCGGAACTGCTTGAGGCCGCGCGCATCGACGGGGCCGGGCCGTGGCGTTTCTTCGTGGACGTGGTGCTGCCCCTTTCGCGCACCAACACCGCCGCGCTGTTCGTGGTGCTGTTCATCTACGGCTGGAACCAGTACCTCTGGCCCCTGCTCGTCACCAATCAGGAAGGCATGTACACCATCGTCATGGGCATCCAGCGCATGGTGAACATCCCCGACGCCGTGCCGGAGTGGAACCTCATCATGGCCGTCGCGCTTCTGGGCATGCTGCCCCCCCTGCTGGTGGTGCTCGGCATGCAGAAGCTTTTCGTCCGTGGCCTCGTGGAAACCGAAAAATAAGCCCGCCAAAAGGATACCAGCATGGCACGCGTCCAGCTCAAGAACGTAGAAAAGACATTCAATAAGAATAAGGTGCTGAAGGGCATCAACGTCGAAGTCCCGGACGGCTCCTTCATGGTCATGGTCGGGCCTTCCGGCTGCGGCAAGTCCACGGCCCTGCGCTGCATCGCCGGGCTTGAGGAAGTCACCGGAGGCAGCATCTTCATCGGCGACGAGGACGTCACCCGCAAGGAGCCCAAGGATCGCAACATTGCGATGGTGTTCCAGAACTACGCCCTCTACCCGCACATGAACGTGTTCGACAACATCACCTACGGGCTCAAGGTGCGCGGCATCCCGGCGGACGAGCGCAAGCGCCGCGCCGAGGACGCCGCCAAGCTCCTCGGCCTTGACGGCCTGCTCGACCGTATGCCCAAACAGCTCTCCGGCGGCCAGCGCCAGCGCGTGGCCATGGGCCGGGCCATCGTGCGCGAACCCAGCGTGTTCCTCTTCGACGAACCGCTTTCCAACCTCGACGCCAACCTCCGCAACCTGATGCGCATCGAGCTGCGCCGCCTGCACCAGCGTCTGGCGACCACCAGCATCTATGTGACGCACGATCAGGTGGAGGCCATGACCCTCGCCGAGAAAATCCTTGTGCTCCGCGCCGGGAACATCGAGCAGTACGGCACGCCGGACGACATCTACCTGCATCCGGCCTCCGTATTCGTGGCGCAGTTCATGGGTTCCCCGTCCATGAACATGATCCCCGCGACCACGGACGGCGAAAAGCTGATCCTGCCCGACGGCACGCCGCTTTCCGGCATCGCCGCCTCCGACATCCGGCTTTCCGCCGCGCCCACCAAGGACGTGCTCGTCGGCCTGCGCTGCGAAGACCTGCTGCTCGATCCCGAAGGTTCCGTACAGGTCACCGTGGACATCATCGAAGCGCTCGGCCCGGACACGCTGGCCTACTGCCATCCCATCACCGGGAAGGCGGGCGGCGGCGATTCCGATCAGGACTCCGTCATCGTGCGTCTCCCCGGCACGCGCCGCCCCGCGCCCGGCGACGTCATCCGCCTTTCCGTCCGTGCCGGCCACGGCCACGTCTTCGATCCCGCCAGCGGTTTGCGCTGTTTGTAGAGGGGAAAAGATTGGGGAGGGGGAAGGGAGCCTTTTGGAAAAGGCCCCCTTCC
>URTO01000096.1 GCA_900550745.1 uncultured Desulfovibrio sp.
TAGACTTTTTATCCATTTTTTCCAATGATGGCCCCCATGTTTGGGGGTTATCCGTTATTCCTTTGGAATTTCAAGAAATAAAGCATCAACCGTTTCCTATGACACGGCCTTTTTCAAAGGCAAACCACAAGGATTTCCATGTATTCCATCCCACAATCCGAAGCCGATTTTCTCCTCTCTTCCTACCGTTACGAACTGCCTCCCGAACGTATAGCCCAGCACCCCGGTGAACGGGGGGCATCGCGGCTTCTCGTGCTGGATCGTGATACGGGGAAGCGTACGCATACCTTTTTTTCCCATCTGCTCGAATACTTGCCGAAGGGGACGCTGCTCATAGCCAACAATTCCCGTGTGGTTCCCGCGAGGATGCTCGGCCAGCGGCCATCGGGCGGCAAGATGGAGTTTCTGCTGCTTACGCCCATGCCCCTGCTGGAACGGCAGGGGCATGGGGACGGCTGGCATTACGCGGAGGCCGACGGGCTGCTCAAGCCCGCCAAGAACGCCCGGATAGGGGATTTCCTTGCCTTCGGGGAAGATCTGCGTGTGGAAGTCCTTGCCAAGGGGGAATTCGGGCGGCATCGGGTGCGGCTGCACTGGACGGGCGATATCCGTGCGCTTTTTGAAGCACGGGGGCATTTGCCGCTGCCGCCGTATATCAAGCGCGAGGATACGAAGGAGGATCGGGGGACGTACCAGACCGTTTACGCCAGGGACGACAAGGCCGGCTCCGTAGCCGCGCCTACGGCGGGCCTGCATTTCACCCCGGAATTGCGCGCGCAAATGGCCTCTGCGGGCGTCGAATGGGCTGAGGTGACCCTTCATGTCGGATACGGCACGTTCAGCCCCGTACGCTGCGAGGATATCCGCGGACACGTCATGCATGAGGAGTTCGTGGAAGTGCCGCAAGCCACGGTGGACGCCATTGGAAAGGCGAAGGCCGAAGGGCGGCCCGTCATCGCCGTAGGCACCACTTCCGCCCGGACGCTTGAAGGCGTGGCCGGTGCGCATGGGGGTGAGCTGACGGCGCATCAAGGCTGGATCAACTGCTTCATTTGGCCCGGATACAGGTTTCATGTCCTTGACGGCCTGATAACCAACTTCCACCTGCCCGAATCCACGCTGCTGATGCTCGTCTCGGCGCTGACGGGCCGGGAACGGATGCTTGAGACATATGCCGAGGCCGTGAAGATGGAATACCGCTTTTTCTCCTACGGCGACGCCATGCTCATCCGCTGAATTTGCCAAAATGTTTCCCTGCGTTATCTTTTGGAAGAGGCTGTGTCATAGAAAACGGTTGATGCTTTATTTTCTTGAAATTCCAAAGAAATAACTAATAAAATCCCCCAATCACAGAGCCCACCAGCGGAAAGATTGGAGAAAAAGCATATATTTTCAGTATATTGCTGAAACAAAACAACCACGTACTCTGACAGAGGCAATAATTTTAACTAGATAGCCGCACCCCTTTATAGGGAAGCGAGAAAGTCGCCCGGAAGGGTGAATACTGAGAAGGCGTCCCGCTGTGCCCCTTACGGGAAACGTCAGGGACGCCTTCTGCGGAACGCTTCTCAGAAGAGCTGGGGAGGACGTTCAGCTACAGTGTGGAACCATAGTCGGCGAGGCTTTTCAGTTGTTCGCCCGAAAGTTGCTTGACGACGTTTTCCATAACCAGCTTGCGTTGGGCGCCAAAGGAGCCGTCCTTGTATCCTTCAAGTTTCTTGAGCAGATCGGCGGCGCTCTGGCCCTTGATGGGGGGGATGCCCTTGGCGGGGACGCGACCGCCGTCAGCGCCGTGGCACCCCTGACAGTAGGTTTTGAAGAGGTTGGCCGCATCGCCGTCGGCAAACGCGAC
Source organism: uncultured Desulfovibrio sp. (assembly GCA_900550745.1). Lineage (GTDB taxonomy): Bacteria > Desulfobacterota > Desulfovibrionia > Desulfovibrionales > Desulfovibrionaceae > Bilophila. The sequence continues at coordinate 1,853 of URTO01000096.1, forward strand.
GCTGAAGGAAGCGAGAAGCATCACGGCTGAAAAGACAATCAATACCTTTTTCATTGTATTCCTCCTGCCTTTTTACTGTTGAACCGTACGGCCCCTTGCGGGGGCGTGGCTCAAGAAACGTGTTTGGGGATAGTCATCATATTCCTATCCCATTGAGTAGCCGCATAGGAATGAAAGCACCATGATAACATGGTTCATCCCCGTGTGAGCTGCGTTTTTGCCTCTTAGGGGGAGGAGGTTCGCCCGCGTCTGCCTGCGGGGTATGAGTCTCACGGCATTTCTTCATCTATAATGGAAAAGGAGGCGAGGGGCGGGTAGCGTCAACCGTATAGGTCTGAAGCCGGTTTTCCTCTGGACTTGGGATACGAAAGGAACGACGCATGAGCAAAAAACGGATAGGTATTGTCGGCATGGCCCTTGTCACGCTTTTGGGGGCTGGGGCCGCTCACGCTTCCCCTGAGGCATCGCGCCTGCTTTCTCCCCCGATGGCGCTGCCGGTACCGTCCGGGTTTTTGAGCATACTTTTACTGCTGACTTTTTTTGTGCATTTGGTGTTGGTCAACGTGCTTCTGGGTTCGGTAATCCTGTCGGCCGTCGATCGGCTGGCTTCGGCTTCGGACAGCAAGGGCGGGATGGCCTTCATGCCCAAGGTGCTGGCGCTTGCCGTGAACTTCGGCGTTGCACCTTTTCTCTTTTTGCAGGTGCTCTACGGGCATTTCCTGTATCCCGGCATTCTACTCATGGCCGTGTGGTGGATGTTTGTCGCCGTATTCGCCATGATGGCGTATTACGGGCTTTACGTGAGCGGTGAAGCGGTCGGGCCGATGCGGAGGAAGCTGCCCTTGATCCTGTCGGCCCTGCTGCTTTTGCTGACGGCCTTTCTGTTGAGCAACGCCAGTACCCTGATGCTGCGCCCGGATTTCTGGTTCCGGTGGTTTTCCGAGCCGCACGGCCGCCTCTTGAATACGGGCGATCCCACTTTGTTCCCGCGTTATCTGCATATCCTGCTGGCTTCTTTGGCTGTAGGCGGCCTGACGATGGCCTGGCGCGCCCAGTGGGGCAAGCGCGCCCCGGAATCCGGCAGGGAAGAGGCCGAGCTCCGTTTCCGTCGGGGGCTGGATTGGTTTTTCTACGCTTCCTTGGCGCAGGTTCCGGTGGGGCTGCTGTTCCTGTCCGCATTGCCCCCGGATGTGCGCGGCCTTTTTCTGGGAGGGGATCCCCTGTCCACGGCGGCCCTGATGCTGGCCGTGTCCGGGCTGTGCATCGCCCTCGTCCTTGCCCGGCAGGGCAGGCTCAAGCTTGCCGGCGCCGCCGCCCTTGGCGTCATTCTGGTTATGGTCTGCGTGCGCGGCATGGTACGCGACGCCATGCTTCAGCCCTACGGCGGCGCGGCGTCCCCGGCCCCTACCGCTTTGGCGATGCCGCACGGGCAGACCGCCGCCCTGTGCCTCTTTCTGGCAGTTACGGCTTTGGTCATCACCGTCCTTGTCTGGCTGGGCCGTGTGCTTTTTCAGGCCTTGAACCGCAGTGAAAGCTCGGAAATCCGGGAGGGATGACATGGAATTCCCCGTCTGGCATTTCGTCGGCATTGGTTCAGGGCTGATTATCGGCATCGTTTCCGTGCTGCACGTCTTCGTGGCCCAGTTCGCCGTGGGCGGAGGGATCTATCTGGTGTGGATGGAGCGGAAGGCCCACCGGGACGGGGCCCCGGAGATTTCGCAATGGCTGGAGCGCCATACGCATTTCTTTTTGCTCCTGACCATGGTTTTCGGCGGGCTCAGCGGTGTGGGCATCTGGTTTACCATGAGCGTGGTGAACCCTGGGGCCACGTCCATGCTGATCCATAATTTCGTCTTTTTTTGGGCCGCGGAGTGGGGGCTTTTCCTGCTCGAAGTGGTTTCCCTGCTGGCCTATTACTCTACCTATGCTTGGAGCCGTAGCGGGCGGATGAGCTCGGAGGCCCATATGCGCATAGGCATCGTCTATGCCTGCGCGGGCTTCCTCTCGCTCGTGCTGATCAACGGCATCATCACGTTCATGCTGACTCCCGGACAGGGGCTGTCCACCGGAAACGTATGGCTCGGCTTCTTCAATGCCACCTATTGGCCGAGTGTGGTTGTACGTCTGGGCATCTGCCTGATTCTGGCGGGCATGTTCGCCCTGTTCACCGCCCCTCGCATCGCTTCGGCCGAAGCCCGGCGTATCGCGGTGAGGGTGAGCGGTTTGTGGATCATCCTTCCCTTCTTTCTGCTGCTGGGCGGTTCCGTGTGGTATTTCATGGCGTTGCCGCCGGATCGGCAGGAAGCCATTTTGAACCGGGCTTCCGATATCCATCCTTTCCTCATCACATACGGCTGGATGCTGCCCGCGGTCTTCCTGGCCGGGGTGGTGGCCTTTGTGCGGGCCGAGCGCCTCCGCAAGCCTCTGGGTATCGTCATCCTGTGTTCGGGGCTGCTTTTGGTGGGCAGTTTTGAATGGGTACGCGAAACGGCACGCCGCCCTTGGGTTGCCGAAAGTTATATGTATTCCAATGGGATGAGCGTTGTGCAAGATGCACGGGCCAAGGCGGGGGGGATAGCCTCGGTGTCCGGCTGGGTACGGACGCTTGATGCCGTCGAAAGCGGTTCCCTGAAGCTCGAAGCGCCTCTTGCCGACGGGCTGGGCAAAGGCTCCATGCTGTTCGCCCTGCAATGCAATGTCTGCCACGGCTTGGGCGGGCCGCGCATCGACATCATCCCACGGGTGCGGCGTCTGACCCGGTATGGCCTTGAGGCGCAGCTTCAGGGGCAGGGGACGCGGCTCGGCTACATGCCGCCCTTTGCCGGCAGCCTTGAAGATCGCCGGGCTCTGGCGGACTATCTTCAGCGTATGGGCGCCCAGCGCAAGACCTTTCCTTCCCCGGAGGCACAATGAACAAGCACGCGTCATCCTCGTCAACGTCTTATGGAGCGTGGGCCTTGGCAGCTTGGCTGGCTGCACTGGCTTTGTTTCTGATCTGGCTGGGTTGGGTTCTTTTTTCCGTGTCCCCAATCGAGAAAAAGGCCGAAACCTTACCCGCATCCGTTCCGGCCGTCGCGCAACGTGATCCCGGCACGGTACTGGACAACCTCCCCGCCAAGGGTTCGTTGGCTGCCCCCGATATGCCTTTCACGGCGTCTCAAGAGTACGTGTTGACGGGGGCTGGGCTACAGGGGTTTTATCAGACGTCCGCGCCGAACGATGTCTGGACTCTTTCCTATTCGGAGCCGCAGCTCAATGCCCAGCTTATCAAACGTGGGCCGCCCATTCCCGAAGTCGTGACTCAGGGCGTTGACGTAACATGGGAGCTGAGCCCGAAAGCGGGGCTGGCGAAAGATGCCGCAGCGCGTCAGGGGCGGATGGCTGTTGCGGAGGATTCTTTTTTCGCGGCGTCGATTCCCGTGAGCGCCGTCAATGCCGACGGTGTGCTTGACCCCTATCCGGTGATCACGCTGCGCGCCAAAGACGAAAAGACCGGGAAACTCCTGGCTGAAAGCGCCGCCGTGCTGGCTGTTTCTCCCGGCTTTGGCTGTGCCCAGTGCCACGCGAACGCCGGGACAGCCATTTTGGAAGTGCATGACCGGCATCAGTCCACCCATTTTATGGAACAGCACGCGAAAGGTGAGGTCATTGCCTGCCGTTCCTGTCATGTCGGCCTGAAGGACGGGAAGGCGGGTGAAGGGAAGAGTGGGCCGGAACTCAGCGTTTCAGCCGCCATCCACGGCTGGCACGCCACCTACCTGGCCGACAGGGACGCTGACGCCTGCAAGACCTGTCATGTGGATCTGGGCCGCACGGGGGATGATCCGAAAAACGCCCCGCGCCGTCTGTTCGCCCGCGACTTCCACGTGGATCGGGGGCTTTCCTGCGTACGCTGCCACGGGTTCATGGAAGATCATACGCTGGCCTTGCTCAAGGCCGAACAGGAGGCTGGGCTGCCTCAGGCCGCCAAACTTATGTCCGGCATCACGCCGCGCGAGGTTCCTTTGGACAAGATCAAGGGGCGGCTGCCTTGGGTGCAGGAACCGGACTGTACCGGTTGCCACAATTTTTCGGAAAAGCCCAACCTGCTCACCGCGTCGGCCTTCAACAAATGGACGCCCAGAGACGAGGGGGCGTCCGGCCTTTTCAGCAGACGCCGCGACGATATGCTTATGGTGCGCTGCATCGTCTGCCACGGCGCGCCGCATGCCGTATATCCGTCGGCCAACCCGCTTGCCGAAAACCTCGACAACCTCCCGCCCCTCCAATACCAGCAGCAGGCGGCCACGCTTGGGAGCTATGGCAACTGCGCGTTGTGCCACGGTCAGTCTATGGGCTTTTCGGCACACCATCCTTTGGTGCGGTGGAGCGAGAGGGAAATCCATGCACCTTCCGGAGCACGGCAGACCATGCCCGCAGTGCGGTTCTCCCATCAGGCGCACACGCCGCTGATCAACTGCACGACCTGCCACCACACGGGGTATGAGGACGGCAAGCCCCTGCTGTGCACACGTTCCGGCTGCCATGACGGCCTGACCGCCACGTTGCGCCCCGGCAAGGACGCCAAGCCTGCCTTGAACCCTTTTTATTTCTATAACGCGTTTCATGGCCCGTATCCGAGCTGTATCGCCTGCCATACCGAATCGCTTGCGGCGGGCAAACCGGCGGGGCCCACGGACTGCAAGGCCTGCCATCAGGCGCCTTCGCCTTTATGGGCGCATGAGGCGGAAGTGGGGAGTTCCGGCGCAGCGGCGCAATAGCATTCCCGCACGGATGGTGATGGTGATTTCGTATAGGCGCTTCATTTGGGAACTACTTCCATCAGGTACGGAGCGTGCCCTTGGCTGCAAGGGGTGGCAGAGAGGCAACCCCAACACGGGCGCACATGCGTGGTTCGCTCGGATTGTGGCTAGCAAGCTGTTTGGCAACCCTGAGCGCGGGGGAGGCCCCTTACAGATATTGTGGGCATCGTGCGGCTGATTCCAGTACGGCGCACGCACGGGGCAATTTGATGTCGGACTCCTTCAACCTTTGCCTCGAAAGCGCGGGGACACGCGGGGAGGGAGGCGACCCCGTGTGGGGCCATATGAAATGGCATTTTCGGCAGAATGGGCTTTCAAGGCTGTGCCATAGAAATGATTGATGCTTTCCTGAAGTTCCAGAGGGATAATCAGCAATATGCCTCAGTCATGGAGTCCACCAACGGAAAAGTTGGAGAAAAGGCCGTATTTTCACCATATGGAGGAGATGAAGCGGACACATCGCTATGGCAGAGCCATCCATTTTCAATGGCTCTGCCATGGCATGTGGTTGTTTCATCTCCATAGTGCGGTGAAAATACAGCCTTTTTATCCAGCTTTCCCATTGGCGGGCTCTAT
>URTO01000097.1 GCA_900550745.1 uncultured Desulfovibrio sp.
GGTGGGGTTTGGGGAGGGGAAGGGAAACTTTCTTGAGAAAGTTTCCCTTCCCCTCCCCAACATCTTTTACCAATCCAGCGTCGCCTTGAAAGCATGGGCCAGCGCTTCGACGGGGACGGAGAACAACGCGCTGTCGGCAGAGGCCACGGTAAGGCGGGCATCGGAAGTGACTTCGCCGATGAAGGACGCGGAGGCCCCGAAGAGGGCTTCAAACTCGGCGGCCTTGTCGGGGGCCACGGCTACCAGCAGACGGCTGGCGGATTCGCTGTACAGGGTTTCCGTGAGGGTGAGCGCGCCGATGACCGGAACGCGGTTCAGGGCCAGATGCGCGCCAAGGCGTCCGCCGATGCACATTTCCGCCAGCGACACGGCAAGGCCGCCGTCGGAGAGGTCGTGGCAGGCCGAGATGAGGCGGCTGTTGATGGCCTGATGGAGCTTCCGGTAGCTGGCGAGGGCGGACTTGGCATCCACGCGGGGCACCGTGTTGCAGGCAATGCCGAGCTGGTCGGCGATTTCGCTGCCCGCCAGTTCGCGGGCCGTGCTGCCGATGATGTAGAGGCGGTCGCCCGGCTTCTTGAAGTCGGAGGTCACGGCCTTCTTCACATCGTCCATGATGCCGAGGACGGAGAAGAGGACGGTCGGCGGAATGGAGATCTTCTTGCCGCCGCCGGTATAGTCGTTCTTCATGGAGTCCTTGCCGGAAATGCAGGGCACGCCGTAGGCCACGCAAAGCTCGGAGAGGGCCTTGCAGGCGCGCACAAGCTGGGCGAGCTTGTATTCGCCGTCCGGGGTCTTTTCGGACTGCACCGGGTCGCACCAGCAGAAGTTGTCCACGCCGGCCATGCGGTCGGGGTCGGCGCCCACGGCCACGGCGTTGCGGATGCCCTCGTCCATCGCGTTCGCCATCATCCAGTAGGCGTCGTAATCGCTGTATTTGGGGCAAATGCCGTGGCTGATGACCAAGCCGGCCTCGGATTCGAGGATGGGCCGGATGACGCCCGCATCGGACGGGCCGTCGCGCTTCACGCCGGTGAGGGGCTTCACCACGCTGCCGCCCTTCACTTCATGGTCGTACTGGCGGATCAGGTATTCCTTGCTGCAAATGTTCAGGCGGCCAAGCATGGCCTTGAGGAGTTCCGCCTGATCCACGCCGCCGTCTTCGATGCGGGCGTCGGGGTGCACGGGCGCTTCCCATACGGCGTTGAGCTGGTACTGCGGCACGCCGTCGTGCATGAATTCCATGTCGAGATGGGCCACAAGCTTGCCGTTGTAGGTCACATGGAAGACGCCATCGTCAGTGAATTCGCCGAGCGGGGTGGCTTCCACATCCATGCGCTTGGCAAGGGCAAGAAATTCGTCGAGCGCCGCCGGAGGCACAGCGAGGGTCATGCGCTCCTGCGCTTCGGAAAGCAGGATTTCCCACGGGCGCAGGCCGTCGTATTTGAGGGGCGCACGGGCCAGATCGATGCGGCAGCCGTTGGTGTCTTCCGCCATTTCGCCGATGGAGGAGGAGAGGCCGCCCGCGCCGTTGTCGGTAATGGCGTTGTACAGGCCGAGATCGCGGGCGCGCATGATGAAGTCGTACATCTTGCGCTGGGTGATCGGGTCGCCGATCTGCACGGCGGTGGCGGGGGAACCTTCGTGCAGCTCTTCCGAAGAGAAGGTCGCGCCGTGGATGCCGTCCTTGCCGATGCGCCCGCCGGTCATGACGATGATGTCGCCTACCTGCGCCTTCTTTTCATAGCCCTTGCGCGGCTTGCCGTCCGTGGAGGACTTGCTGGCGGGCACTTCGGCGGGGATCAGGCCGATGGTGCCGCAGTAGACCAGCGGCTTGCCGAGGTAACGCTCGTCGAACACGATGGAGCCGTTGACGGTGGGGATGCCGGACTTGTTGCCGCCGTGTTCCACGCCTTCGCGCACGCCTTCAAAGACGCGGCGGGGATGGAGCAGGCGGGGGGGCAAGGCTTCGTCATGGAAGGGGGACGCGAAGCAGAACACGTCGGTGTTGCAGATGAGCTCCGCGCCGAGGCCGGTGCCCATCGGGTCGCGGTTCACGCCCACGATGCCGGTCAGCGCCCCGCCGTAGGGATCGAGGGCCGAGGGGCTGTTGTGCGTTTCCACCTTGATGCAGGCGTCGTATTCGGGCGTAAAGGCGATGACGCCCGCGTTGTCCTTGAACACGGAACGGCAGAAGTCCTTGTCTCCGAGGCTCTCGCGGATCTGCTTGGTCGTGTTCATGATGCAGGTCTTGTAGAGGCTGTTGATCGTCTCGCTGGTTCCGGCGTCCTTGTCCGTATAGGAAATCTTGGACGCGAAAATCTTGTGCTTGCAGTGTTCCGACCACGTCTGGGCGAGCACTTCAAGCTCGGCGTCGGTGGGATCGGCGGGCAGGCCGAGCTCCTTGCGCTGCGCTGCGACTTCGGGGCTGGAGAACCAGTCCCTGATCTTGGTCATTTCCTCAAGGCTGAGGGCCAGCGTGTTTTTCTGGCTCACTTCCAAGAGCTGGGCGTCGTTCATGGAGGAGAGCGGGACGATGTTCACTTCATCGCAGGACGCGCCGGTCACGCGGGCGGCCTTGGGGGCGAAGCCGGGTTCGGCATCCCACTGGGCGCGGCTCTTGATTTCAAATCGCTGGATGAGCTCGTTGGCGAGGAGGTCGCGGGCGATGCGGGTGGCCTGTTCTTCCGTCAGCGGGCCGTGGAGACGGTACTGGACGGATGTGTACACGGCGAGGCTGCTGCGGTCTTCGATGCCGAGCACGAGCGCGGCGGTGTCGCGGGCGGTGCGGCCTTCATTGTCCGTGACGCCGGGGCGGTAACCGACTTCAATGATCCACGACGTGCCTTCTTCGGGCAGGGGCAGGGGAGACAAGGATACGGCCTGCAACACCGGATCGTGCAGCACGCTTTTCGCCATGAGCGTATTCACCTGTTGCGCGTCGAGCCCCTCCAGCGTGAACACCTTGATCGTGCGCACGGACTTGACGGGGATGCCGAGGGCCTCACGGATGCTGGCCGCCGTTTTACGGCCGATCGTGTCGTCAAGGTGGGGGAAAAGGCCGGCTTCAATGCGGTAGAGCATGTCTGTCTCCTGAAAAGGCTGTTTGAGTGACCGTGGAAAAGGTTGCGTGGACAAAAATCAGGCGTCGCGGTTGCGGACGTAGCCGATAAAGCTCGTGAGGATTTCCCCGTACGGTGAGGCAGGGAGCCCGGCGGTGAGGGCGTCGAGGTTTTCCTGCGCCTTATGCAGATAGGAATCGGCAATGCCGCGTGTCTTGTCGTCAAAGCCTTGGGCGCGGACGGCATCAATGACGCGCCGGACGTCTTCGTCGGTAAAGGACTGTTCCGCGAAACGGGCGAAAAAGGCGTCACGCTCGGCCGGGGCCAGCGAGTCGGCATAAAAGAAGATGGGCGGCGTCAGTTTGCCTTCGCGGACATCCCCGCCTTCGGGTTTCCCGGTCAGGCTGGAAGGGGCGAAATCAAGCGCGTCGTCGACGATCTGGAAGGCCATGCCCAGATTAAACCCATAGTCGGTCGCCCCGGCAATCTGTTCCGGGGTGCCGTTGGCCCTGATCGCGCCGATGCTGCAGGCGGTCCGGATCATCCACGCCGTCTTGCCGGCAATGATCTGATTGTAAACCAGCAGATTGGGAGCCATCTTCCCTTGGTTGACGATTTCGAGGATTTCGCCGTTGGCGGTCTGGGCGATGGCGTCGGACGTGGCGGCGGTCAGCCTCGGATCACCGAACCCGGCCACGATCTGGTTTCCCTTTGCGAGCAGCGCGTCCCCGGCGAGAATGGTCTCGGTGACGCCGAAGACCTTGTGCGTGGCCGTGCTGCCCCGACGCATTTCCGCGTTGTCCATAACGTCGTCATGGAGCAGGGTCGCCACATGGAACATCTCCATTGCCGCGGCGAGGGAATAGATGTCGTTGTCGGCATAGCCGAGCAGACGGGCCACGAGTACGGTCAGCAAGGGCCGCAGCCGTTTCCCTCCGTTCCCCATCGCGTATTGGGCGATGGGCATGATGGAGGCGGGGAGTTCGGCGGCAGCCTCGGCCAACGCCGCATTGATGCTGGGTTGTTCCTGTTCGATAAAGGTGCGGAGTGTGATCATGGGCAGATGAGGATAGGGTTAGCGGCTGAGGGTACGGCCCCGCCGCGAATCCGTTCTACATAGCTGTTAGCCGGTTGATGTGCAAGTAGCTTTACATCTTCCACGGCTTTTCCTACAAGGGAACTTCGTTTCGTCCACCTCTTGCAGCGAGGAGCGCATGGAGTTCAACAGCAAGCTTTTTTTCAGTGCACTTGGGCTGGCCTTCATTCTGGAAGCCCTTCCTTATACACTCTTTCCCGAACGAATGCGGCAGGTTCTGCAAACCCTTGGCGAGGAGGGGGCTTCCGGCCTGCGCCGGATGGGGCTCTTTTCCCTTGTGGTGGGCCTCATCGTACTTTGGCTTACGCTTGGATAAAAGCCTTTCAGCCTCCGACACTCCGGCTCATGTTCGGATGAGAGCCTATGAGAAGCCCCGCCCCTGCCCCCACTTGGGTGGCCCCTTGTGGATTCTCCGCATTGTTCCGACAAGCCGGAGGCGCGGCCTGAGCCGGATACATTTCCCTTGGAACGGAAAAGCCCCTGAAGGCGGATGCATTCAGGGGCTTTCGTTACGCTTGGGCCGCTCTTACATGAAGAACAGGTAGGTGATGAGGGCGAAGCAGGGGAACAGGATCCCCACGGACCACAGCATGTAACCGAAGAAGCTGGGCATCTTCACGCCCTGATCTTCGGCGATGGAACGAACCATGAAGTTCGGGGCGTTCCCGATGTAGGTCACGGCGCCCATGAACACGGCACCGGCGGAGATGGCGGAAAGGGTCTCGGTCCAGTCGGCCATCAGATGCGCGGCGTCGCCGCCGGCGGTGTTGAAGAACACCAGATAGGTCGGGGCGTTGTCGAGGAACGAGGAGAGGAGGCCGGTCAGCCAGAAGAACATGGCGTTCACGGGCTGGCCTTCGTGGAAGACCATGTTGATGACCCCGGCGAGGGCGCCGTCGGTACCGGCGCGCAGAATGGCGATGGCCGGGATCATGCTGATGAAGATGCCGATGAACAGCTTGGCGACTTCAAGGATGGGCTCCCACGTAAAGTTGTTCAGCTTGCGGCATTCCTTCGTGGTAAGGGCAAGGGAAGCGCCGGCGAGGGCAAGCAGGATGACGTCGCGGGCGGCGTTCTGCAGCTCAATGTGCGTGCCGTAGACTTCAAAGCTGGATTCGGGCTTCCAAATGCCGGACATGAGCACCGAGATGACAACGCCGGCCAGAAGCAGGAGGTTGACCTTACCGTCAAGGCCGAGTTTTTCATTGGACTGGGTGGCAGGCTTCGGCTTGCCTTCCTTGCTGAACAGAACCGTATCCAGAAGGAAGAAGATGCCGAGCAGGATCAAGGAAAGCAGCGCGGTCTTGCAGAACAGATGCACGGTCGTCCAGAAGAAGGACACGCCCTTGAGGAAGCCGAGGAACAGCGGCGGGTCGCCGAGGGGGGTCAGGGAGCCGCCGATGTTGGCGACAAGGAAAATGAAGAAGATGACGATGTGCATGCGGTACTTGCGGTGCTCATTGGCCCGGAGCAGGGGGCGGATGAGCAGCATGGCCGCACCGGTGGTTCCCATCCAGCTGGCGAGGATGGTTCCGAGGGCGAGCAGGCCGACGTTCACCGCAGGCGTGCCCACGAGCTGACCTTTGAGGCGGACACCACCCGCGATGGTGAACAGTGCGAACAGCAGGATGATGAACGGTACGTATTCCATGAAGAGGACATGGACGAACTGATAGACAGCCAGTTGGAGTCCGAAGACCATGGCGCAGGGCACGAGGAAGGCGAGGCCCCAGAAGACAGCCACCTTGCCGAAATGGTGATGCCAGAAATGCGGCACGGCGAGAGGGCCGATGGCGATGGACAGCAACATGCAGACAAAGGGAACCACCCAAAGGATGGACAATTCCGCTCCGTTGAGGTCGTGACCGCCGGAAGCCTGGGCAGACAGGGGTACCAGCGCCGTCAGCGCCAGTGCCATAAACATGGCAAACAGTCGTTTCATCTCAGGTCAGCTCCTTGGGAAAACTTTTTTTATCAGATGTCCCTTTAGTATGAAAATGCAAGAAGATCAAGACGCACACCTACAAAGGGCTTCTTGTCTCCATAGAAAAGGATTTATTTTTTACGCGTTGGAGAGCTTGTCTTCTTTTTCCCGTAAGTCCGTAAAGGCGGCGGAAAGGCCTCCCCTTCCCCGTGACGCATAGGCATTTTGAAAAACTTCCGCGGCTTCATGGAGCTCCTCGGCACTGCCGAAGCCATAGCTCGCCGTTGGTTCTGCCGTGTCCGCGGCGTAGAGGTCAAGGCGATGCATCTGCCAGTCGCTATATCCGTGAAGGCGTTTGATGTCGACAATCATCCCGGCGGAACCGTTGATGATCCATGAACCTTGCCGTTCGTCGATGAGCAGATAGCCCGCGCCGGTGTCCCACCATGTGGGATGCATGCCGAGCTTGTGGATGAGGCGGCGCGTTTTCCAGTAGGGGAGGGTACGGCTGACGAGGTTGAGCCCGCGGAAGAAAAAGAAGATGGCGATGACGGGGGTAATGCCGATGGCGACGAGGCCGGGCAATGGCGACCAGAGGTAAAGATGCCACGCTCCCACGGCAAAGAGGGTTGCCAAGCTCCAGCGGAAGAGCCCGCGAAGCAGGGGAAGGGGGCCAAGGACAGTATGGATCGCAACTGGCGGCATGACGGCTCCGGAAAACGCCGCTGGACGTTTCGGCTAGACGGGATAATAGAGGTATATGCACCTATATCTAACGTGACAGAGGGAGTGTGACAACCTCTTTTTATAATTATAACACGGAAGAAAATCACGGTTTACAGATACTGCGCCGGTGGGTTAACATACCTACCTGTTCTCCTCCAACCGTTCGGGTATCCTATGTCTTGTGCATTTTTTTCCGGCTCCTCCTTTAGAAGATCTCAGATAGTGTGTTCCAAGCGTTCCATCGCATTGCTGGCTGCGGATTGTATAGCACTTTTTGGGACTATGTTTTTAATAGGCGTCATTCGGATTCTATTGGGTGGTGAAATCTCACTTTCACAGCATGTTCCTTTAGCATTATTTCTGTTGCTTGCTCCCATCGCCAACGCTTTTGAAGGATTGTATAGTGAGGTT
>URTO01000098.1 GCA_900550745.1 uncultured Desulfovibrio sp.
GAACGAATGACACCCGGCTGCGAAAGTATGCAGATTTTTGCCCTGATGTACCAGTCGGCACGGAAAAGAGCATTGGCGCTGCGACGAACAGGGAGGAAATCGTTCCCATGAAAACACCTATGAGCATGGTCAGTGCGAAGCCGTAAATGACCGGGCCGCCGAGCAGGAACAGGGCGAGGGCCGCCACGAGCGTCGTGCCTGCGGTCAGCAGGGTACGGCTCATGGTGTCGCCAAGCGCTTCCTGAATGATTTCCGGCAGCGGGCGCGGCGAGTCGGGGTTCTCCCGCCGCAGGGTTTCACGGATCCGGTCGTAAATCACAATGGTATCGTTCAGCGAATAGCCGATGATGGTCAAAAGTGCCGCTACGATGTTCAGATCGATTTCTTGCCCGAGGATGACCAGCAGGCTGGTGGTCGTCGTGACGTCGAATATCAGGCTGGCCATCGCCCCCGCCGCAAAGGAGAGGCGGAGCCGCCAGCACAGGAACAGGGTCAGCAGCAGTGCCGCAAGGATACGGCCTTCCGTCGGCACGCCCAGCCATTGCAGGGCGATCATGGTCGCCGTGAGCGCCCCGGCAAGCAGGGCGGCGGTGCCCCAGCGCTGTTCAAACCGCCCTGAAATATACACGGTGATCAGGAGCAGCGCGTAATAGATGGCTTCCAGCGCCGAGCTGCGGAGATCGTCGCCGACCTTGGGGCCGACCGTTTCCAGACGATCCAAGGAAACCGTCCCGCCTCCGTCCACGGTTTGGAGATGGCTGAGCAGGGTTTCGCCGAGCTGCTGCGCGGGGGTGTCGGGCAGGCCGAAACGGAGCAGCCAGACGGAACTGTTGTCGCCGTATTGCTGGGTCATCAGGCCTTCGAGGTGCATGGGATCAAGCGCGCCGATGAGCTGCTTGTCCGAAACGGGGTGCTCGAACCGGACTTGCGCCGCAACGCCGCCTGAGAAGTCGACGCCGTACTGGAGGCCGCCGCGCCACATGCCCATGGAAACGGCCGCCGCCACGAGCAGGAGGGGCAGCACGCCTACGTGCTTCACGCGCTTGAGGAAGGGGAAGTGGGACAGGTAGCCCGACAGGGCGCGCAGCTCCATGGGGCCGTGCATGCTGAGGCGGGCGCCGCCGGTGTGCTTCATCCACGCGTCGAAGGCGATGCGGCAGAGGAAGATCGCCGAGAACATGGAGGCGATGATGCCGAGGGTCAGGGTGACGGCAAAGCCGCGCACCGGGCCGGTCCCGAACTGGTACAGGATGGCCGCGACGATGATCGTCGTCAGGTTGGAGTCCACAATGGAAAGGTTGGCGCGCTCGAAACCGACCTTGATGGCCTTGGGAGGCGTCAGGCCAAGGGCCAGCTCCTCGCGTATCCGCTCAAAGATGAGGACGTTCGCGTCCACGGCCATGCCGATGGTCAGCACGACGCCCGCTATGCCCGGCAGGGTCAGGGTCGCGCCGAGCGCGGCCATGCCGCCCATGAGCAGGCTGAGGGTGCAGAGGAGCATCCCGTTGGCGAGCATGCCTGACCAGCCGTAGCGCAGGGGCATGATGATCATGACCGCCAGCGTGCCGATGAGCGCGGCGAGGATGCCGCTGGTGATGGACGCTTCGCCGAGGGCGGGGCCTACCGTGCGCTGTTCGAGCACATGGACAGGGGCCGCGAGGGAGCCGGAACGCAGGGAAATGGCAAGATCCTGCGCCTCTTCAGGCGTGAACTGGCCGCTGATGCTGGCCGTGCCGCCCGCGATCCTTTCCTGAATCACCGGGGCGCTGTGGATGGTGCCGTCCAGCACGATGGCGAGGCGCTTGCCGACATGCTCGCCGGTGGCCATTTCAAACAGGGCCGCGCCGCGAGGGGTGAAGGACAGGCTGACCATCGACGTATTTTTGTCGTCGAATCCGGGGCGGGCGTCGGCGACTTCCTTGCCGCTCAGGAGGGGGGTGCTGTCGAGCGCCAGCTTTGCATTGCCCTCTTCGCCGTGCTTGCCCATCATGGGGTAGAAGGCGACGCCGGGAGGCAGATAGCCTTGGGGGATGTCGTCGCGGACGAGGTGGAAGGACAGATCGGCGGACTTCTCAATGAGCTGGACGGCGCGGTTGACGTTGGTCAGGCCGGGGAGCTGGATGAGGATGCGGTCGCCCTGCTGCTTGCGGATATCCGGTTCGGCAACGCCGAACTGGTCGATGCGGCTGGAGATGGTGCGCAGCACCTGATCCACGGCCAGATCCTGCGTCTGCTTAACAAAGGCGGGCGTGAACGTATAGGGCAGATGGACAGCGCCGTCGGAACCAGTCCGGGGCGTTCCGGGCACGACCTGCGGGGCGTCCTTTTGGACAAGGGCAAGGAAGGCATCGGCCTGATTGGCGCGGGCGATGATGAGTTCCTGTACGCCGCCGGGCATCTGGCGGGGGCCGAGGACGGTGATCCCGGCCTCACGGGCCTTCTGGCGGAGCATTTGCCCACTGTTGACGAGTGCGGACTGAACGGCTTTTTCCGTATCCACGCCCAGCGTGAGCTGAACGCCGCCTTTGAGATCGAGGCCCAAGCTGATGCGGGAGGCGCCCGGAAGGTTGACGTCTTCCGGCATAAGCGTCGGAGACAAGAGGAAAAGCGCACCGGCCATGACAATGGCGGCAATCGCATATCGGAACGAGAGTTTCATGAAAGCCTCTCACACGGTTGCAGGAGCAGAATGCTGTCGGGAACGGCGGAACCGCCGACAGGACGCACACTGATTCGGGCGTTCCGGTATTCTGCGCGGGAGACGTGTGAGGGGTACAGAAGACCGGCTGCGCGAGTCAGGGCTTTTCTGTCACGCAAAAAGCGAAGGACGGAAAAGCGGAAGCTCTAGCAGCCGTATGGAGGAGGCGTAGGGTAGGAAACAAGCCCGCGTTCGGCGGGAAGGAAGCAAAGGGGCGTGCCGATGGGCAGCGCCGCCGGGACAGCGGAAACCTGAGGCAGGACAGGCGGGGAGGCCAACGCGGCGGCATACCCCGCCGAGTTCGGCAGGGGCTTGTCGAACCCTTTGGGCGTCCGGGCCGTCGTTTGGCTTGTATTGCCGTTGAGCGTCTCAGAAATACTGGTGAAGGGGTTCCTTTCGGAACGGGCAAGCGCCGCGTCAAGCCGCCACTCGCCGGATACTTCGACAAGCGCCGAACCTTCATCTACGGCATCGAAGCGTTGGAGCTGCGGGCCGATGTCCCCGCCTTCCAGTTCGGAGCGCTGATCCTTGAAGGCCTCCATACTTGAAGGGGCCGTTTCGAGGAGGGCTTCAAACTGCCTGCCGACATCGCTGTCTATGTGCGCCTGCGCGGAAAAGGAGGAACACAGAAAAAGCCCGAAAGCAAAAAGCAGCGTCCCCAACACGGAGCGGGAAAAGCTGGTCGTTGCGTCTTTGATGGGCCTTAACGTATTCATGCCTTTACCCATAAAGCCGAACGGTAAGGATGTCAATAATACGTGGCGGCCCTTTTGGGGATTCTCATGCGGAATCGGAGGTTCGGGCTTGCCTGAGGGCTTGAGGATGGGTACTATCATTTTTCCCGCACGGCATCCGTTTTGTGAAAACCTCCGTTCCCGCGGGCCGAAAATCAGCGAAAGGACTCAGTATGTGTCTTGCCATCCCTGCGAAAGTCATTGAAAAATCTGATGACGGCATGTTGAAGGCCACCGTCGGCAACGGGCCGACCTGCCTGACCGTTTCCGGCATTTTGCTGCCCGAAGAAGTGGAGATCGGGGATTACATCATTATCCATGCCGGGTTCGCCATGCACAAGATGGAGAAGACCGAGGCCGAAGAGAGCCTGCGCCTTTTCCGCGAGCTGGCCCAAGCCACCGGGCAGGAAGCGGCCTTCTGACGTGAAGCATACGGGGAAAAGCCTTGGTTGAAGGCATATCCCTGTCCTTCACCTTTCCTCGGCCCACCCTTGCGGCTGTCCCTTCCCTTTTCAAAGTGTTCGGCCTATTTTCAGGCGCTGCCGTAGCATGGGGCCGTTTCATCTCCACAGCGCGGTGAAACTACAGCTTTTTCTCCAGCTTTCCCCTTGGCGGAATCCACGGCTAAGGCATTTTGCCGGTTATTCTTTTGGAACTTCAAGGAAAAAAGCATCAGCCGTTTTCTAGGGCACAGCCTGTTTTTATTGCCGGGCGAGGTGAGGCTGGGCGGATTTCCTTGTGCTGCATGGCGTAAAGAAAAATCCCGAAGTTGAAGGCTTCGGGATTTTTTTATGGCCGCATGGAAACGGAACGGTGCGTTCGGCGGCCTCTGTTTTTGGGTGGGGCGGCGGCTGGCTGGAAAGCGGTACGGCTTTTCCCTCCGGGCTGAGGGGCGGCAGGGTGCCCGTTCCCGTGCTCCCTGTGGGATCAATATATCATGCGCGGGAGGAACAGCACGATGTCCGGGACGAAGACGCAGAGGATGATGACGCCCACGGTCACGAAGACAAAGGGCAGGGCGCTGTAGGAAATGTCCTCAAGGGTGGTGTCGGCGATGCCTGAGGCGATGAAGATGTTTTCGCCGAGGGGCGGCGTGGAGAACCCGACCCCGCAGCAGCAGACCAGCACCACGCCGAAGTGGATGGGGTCTACGCCGAAGGCGGTCATGACCGGCAGGAGCACGGGCGTCGCCAGCAGGATGATCGCCAGCGTCTCCATGAACATCCCCAGAAAGAGCAGCAGGGCGATGACGAACATCCAGATGACGGCGACGTCCGAAGTGAAGCCGAGGATGTGCTCCACAATCATGTCCGGTATCCGGTACTGGACGAGCAGCCGCTCGAACGCGTAGGCCGTGAACATGATGATCAGCACGCGCCCGGTCATCCATGAGGTGATCTGGAGCGAGTGCCGGATGCCCCCGAACGTCAGCTCGCGGTGGATGAACAGCCCGACGAAGATGGAGTAGAAAATGGCGACCACGGCGGCCTCGGTCGGCGTGAAGAACCCCCCGTAGATGCCGCCGAGGATGACGACCGGGGCCATGAGCGACCAAAGCCCGTCCTTGAGCGCCTTGAGCAGCGAGTCCCCTGAGCCGTTTTGGAGGTCTTCCGCCACGGGCATGTTCCGGCAGAGGAAGAGGTGCATGGCGGCGAGCCCCACCGCGATCATGATGCCGGGCGTCACCCCGGCGAGGAACATTTTGGTGATGGACTGCTGCCCCGACACCGCATAGACGACCATCGGGATGCTTGGGGGGATGATGATGCCCACGCCCCCGGCGGTCGCCGCGGCCGCAGCCGCATACCCCTTGCTGAACCCGCGCCGGATCATGGCCGGGATCATGAGCATCCCCACGGCGGCGGTCGTCGCGGGGCCGGAACCGGAAATCGCCCCGAAAAACACGCAGGCCAATGCTGTGGAGACGGCGAGGCCACCGGGGATGGGGCCGACGATATTTTCCGCGATGGCGACAAGCCGCCGCGAAATGCCCGCGCATTCCATGAGCGCCCCGACGAGCATGAAGGCGGGCAAGGCCATGATGGGAAAGGAGTTGACCGAGGTGAAGGCGATCTGCACCAGTGTGACGAGGTTTTGATCCACCGTATAGAGGGCCGTCATGGCCGCCACGCCGAGCGCCACGGTAATGGGCGAGCCGAGCAGCATCAGTACCGCAAAGGTGGCGAAAAGGGCTCCCGCCGGGCTCATGGCTTGCCTCCGTCCGCCAAGGCTTTCCGGCTCTCTTCGATTTCAACGACGTCGGGTGCCGTAACGCTCCTCTTCAGGATGAACTTCATCACGTTGACTTGGATGATGCGGGCGGACATGAGCGTAAAGGCGATGGGGAAGATGAAATAGATGTACGAGAGCTGCCAGTCGAGGGCGGGGGTGGCGTAGGGGAATTCCCGGAGTTCGCGGATCACGGCGAGGCTTTCCACGACCATGACGCTGTTGAAGAACAGCCACACGCCGTCGCTGAGGAGCATACAGGCATCGCCCACCCATTTGGGGAAGGGGCGGAACTGGATGGTGACCCGGTTGTGCGCGGCGAGGCGGGCCGCATAGGAAGCCCCGAAGAAGACGAACCAGACAAAAGAATACCGCGCGAGCTCTTCCGTCCAATACAGCGGATGCCCGAACTGGCGCAGGAAAATCTGCAGGAGCAGGATCAGCACGAAGAACGCAAGCAAGGCTTGGCTGACGTACCCCTCAAAATTGTCCAAAAGCGTTAGAAGAACCTTCTTGAGCATGAAGTCCCCCCCGGAGAGCGTCGGTGCGGCGCGTCGCCAGTGTAGGGCAGCGCACGGGAATAGACAACCTTATGAAGCCGCTTTCCCCTTGTGCGGAAAGCCTACTTCCAAGGTTTTTTCCCGATGGCGGAGAGGAAGGCGTTGATGGCGGCCCTGCCGCCCACGAACGTCTCCATTTCGGGCCAGACCTGCGCAATGGCGGCATTCCTCCAGTCGGCCTCGTCCTCAAGCTGATCGATCTGCACGCCCGACTCGATGAGCCGCTGCTTCGCCCTTACGCCTTCGACAAGCTGGAAGGCAAGGCAGTATTCCTGCGCGCCGCGCCCGGCGTCGGTGATGAGCGCCTGCATTTCAGGGGACATTTTCTTGAATGCCCGCTGGCTCAGGATCATGGGCTGGAGCTGATAGGTATAGTGCGCTTCGGTGATGTACTTCTGCACTTCGTTGAACTTGCAGGCGAGGAAGGTGATGTAGCCGTAACATTGCCCGTCGACCAAGCCCTGCTGGAGCGCGGTGAAGGTTTCCGCCCACGAGATCGGCACAGGGTTCGCCCCCCATGCCTTATAGCAGGCGAGCAGGATGGCGCTCTGCGGGACACGGAACTTGAGCCCCTTGATGTCGTTCAGGTTTTTGATGGGCCTGCGGGAATTGGAAATGTAGCGGTAGTCGGTATACGTCCAGCCGAGGATGCGGAATCCCCCCTCCCGTATGGCGTACCCGTTGAGCAGGGCATGGGCGGGGCCGGTGGTCGCCCGGACGACGTCGTACATGTCGTCAAAAAGGTAGGGCATGGTGAGGATGCCGAGTTTTTTCACGAACGGGACTGTATTGGCGATGCCCACAACGGCGATGTCGAGGTTCCCGGCGCGCACGTTCTGGATCATTTCCGTTTCGTCGCCGAGCTGGCCGGAGGGGAAGAGCTGGACTTCCACCTTGCCTCTGGATCGGGCATACCCACGGCGGACAAGTCCGTGTCTTTGGAGTCGCCCCGGTGTTAAATTCTCATTACGGAAACCGCTTCT